>CALJLD010000237.1 GCA_937982665.1 uncultured Planctomycetales bacterium | reverse complement strand
TGGATTTGCACCGCAACGGCGTGCTGGAGAAGTATGGCGTCGAGATGATCGGCGCGCGGCCGGAGGTGATCGATAAGGCCGAAGACCGCCGGAAGTTTCAAACGGCCATGCGGCAGATCCACCTGGACGTTTGCCGCGGTGAGATTGTCAACACGCTGGCGGAAGCACGCGAGGCCGTCAAAGAGATCGGCTTGCCCTGCGTCGTGCGGCCGAGTTTCACGCTCGGCGGCAGCGGTTCGGCAATTGCCTACAACCGTGACGAGTTTGACAACCTGGTGCAGCGTGGGCTGGATCAATCGCCCATCAATGAAGTGCTGGTCGAAGAGTCGATCATTGGCTGGAAAGAGTATGAAATGGAGGTCATGCGTGACGTTGACGACAACGTTGTGATCATCTGTTCGATCGAAAACTTCGATCCGATGGGCGTCCACACGGGCGATTCGATCACAGTCGCTCCGGCGCAAACTTTGACCGATAAAGAATACCAACGGATGCGCGACGCCTCGCTGGCGGTGATTCGCGAGATTGGTGTCGAGACCGGTGGTTCGAACATTCAATTTGCGATTGAGCCCAACACCGGGCGGATGATTGTGATTGAAATGAATCCGCGGGTCAGCCGTTCATCCGCGCTGGCCAGCAAAGCAACAGGTTTCCCGATCGCCAAGATCGCGGCGAAGCTGGCTGTGGGATATCGATTGCATGAACTGCCAAACGATATCACCCGCGAAACCAAAGCATGCTTTGAACCGACGATTGACTATGTCGTGACGAAGATTCCACGATTCGCTTTCGAGAAGTTCCCTGAAGCGGACTCCACGCTGACCACACAGATGAAGAGCGTGGGCGAGACCATGGCCATTGGTCGTACTTTCAAGGAATCATTCCAAAAAGCGCTTCGCGGTCTGGAAGTTGGTCGCTTTGGATTTGGCTGTGACGGCAAGGACTTGTGGGGAACTTCCGAACAACCAACGCAGGACGAAATCAAGCCGAAGCTGGCGAAGCCCAACCCGGAACGTCCGTGGTACCTGCGATATGCCATCAAGTCCGGCATGACCCAGGCCGAGATCTTTGAACTGACGCACATTGATCCATGGTTCCTGGACAACCTGTTTGAACTTGTCGAACTGGAAGACGAACTCCATGCGATTGGAGCGCTCAAGAAGGTTGACGCGGCCACGATCAAGAAGGCCAAACGGTTTGGCTATTCTGACCGCCAGCTTTCGCACTTGTTGGAGTGCACGGAGTCTGACGTTCGCGACTACCGCAAGTCTTTGGGTGTGATTGCCACGTTCAAGTCTGTCGATACGTGCGCGGCCGAGTTTGAAGCCTACACACCGTACTACTATTCCACATACGAAGACGAGGATGAGGTTCCGGCGAAAGATCCGGACCGGAAGCGGATCATCATTCTCGGCGGCGGGCCAAACCGTATCGGCCAAGGCATCGAGTTCGATTATTGCTGCTGCCATGCCAGCTTCGCGCTGCGGGAGTTGGGCATTGAAAGTGTGATGGTCAACTCCAACCCAGAGACGGTCAGCACTGATTACGACACGAGCGACCTGCTGTTCTTTGAGCCGTTGACGACAGAGGATGTGCTCAACATTTGTGACCGTGTGCAGCCAGACGGCGTCATTGTGCAGTTTGGTGGGCAGACTCCGCTGAATCTCGCCCGGGCTTTGGCCACACACGGCGTTCCGATCATTGGGACCAGCGTCGATACGATCGAAGACGCCGAAGACCGCGAAAAATTCCAGCGGTTGCTCAAGCGCTTGGGACTGCGACAGCCTGCCAATGGCATCGCGCGAACCAAAGCCCAAGCTGTGGCCGAAGCCGAGAAGATAGGCTTTCCGGCCCTGGTTCGGCCTAGCTTTGTGCTGGGTGGTCGGGCGATGGAAATCTGCTATGACCGCGCACAATTGGAAGGTTTTGTCGCGGAAGCCTTTGCGGCCGCTGGCGGTCAAGGTGTGCTGATTGATCAGTTCCTGGAAGATGCTACCGAAGTGGATGTCGACGCCATTTGTGATGGCCAGAACACCGTCATTGCCGGCGTGATGGAACACATTGAAGAAGCGGGCGTCCACTCGGGCGATTCCGCATGTGTGATTCCCCCGTATAGTTTGCCGGGTCCCGTCGTCCAGGAAATCCGCGAGGCCACCGTGGCCATGGCCAATGCCCTGCGAGTTCGTGGACTGATGAACGTGCAATACGCCGTCAAGAAAGAAGACGGCAAACCGGTGCTGTACGTGCTGGAAGTCAATCCACGGGCGAGCCGCACCGTGCCGTTTGTCGCCAAGGCCACAGGGATGCCGGTTGCCAACATTGCCACCAAGGTCATGGCTGGCGTCACATTGGCAGAGCAAGGCTGCCTGGAAACGCCGGTCACCGGCTACGTTTCCATCAAGGAAAGCGTCTTTCCGTTCAACAAGTTCACCGGCGTGGATATTGTACTCGGCCCTGAGATGCGGAGTACCGGCGAAGTCATGGGTATTAGCGATCGCTTCTCCATGGCGTTCGCAAAGTGCCAATTGGCAGCAGGCATTCTTCTGCCAGAGGAAGGCACGATCTTCATCTCCGTGGCCGACCGGGCGAAAGGGCCTGCCGTCGATTTGGCTCGTCGGCTGGAAAAGATGGGCTACGAATTGATCGCCACTGCCGGAACCGCGCAAGCCCTGCGCGATGAGGGGATCGAAGTCGGCACCGTCAAGAAGTTGCAAGAAGGCCATCCGAACCTGATCGACCATTTGATCGACGGACGCATTGGCCTGATCATCAACACGCCGCGAGGCAAGGGCGCACGAACCGACGAAGGCCGGATCCGCGCTGCCAGCGTCATTTATGGCGCTCCGTGCATCACAACTATCGAGGCCGCCCAAGCCGCGGTCAAAGCCATGGAAGCGCTCAAGGAAGAAGAGCTTTCCGTGATGGCCTTGCAGGATCGATTTGCGGAAGCCGGCGTTTGAGCTAGCGATTAATAGTCTCAACGCTTACGAGTCATTCTGCGGCGGCTTTCCGCCTTCAAGGAAAAAGGGGGCGGTGGCCCCGGCGCGTCTACGTCCGTTGCGGTTTGCGGAGTGGTAACCGCGGCAAGAGTTGGCGGCAGACTTCTTTGGGTGGTCTCCGCCTGGCGTTCATTCGTCATTCGCGCGATTGCGTGCAAAAGAGACTGTTCCAGTCGTCGCTGATCATCGGCAGTGAAAACCAGCGAATGTTCCACGCCTGGGCGAAGGAAGAACAAAGTAGTGCTTGCCGGTGATTTGCCCAAAATACGTCGCACGGCTTCCGCATAGACGAACATTTGGAGTTCATAGTGCGCGGCCGTTTGGGGAACATGATCCGCGGTAACATTGTTTGTTTTGTAGTCGACAACGTGCCAATCACCGCTGGCATCTTGATACAACAAATCGATTACGCCACGGAGAAACTTTGGCGACGACTGGGCGGACACGTGATCGGACGACAGTGGAAGCACAAAATCAATCTCGCGTTCCACGGCCGTTGCGGCTTGGAGCCTGCCTGGCAGCGCGGAGTTGAACAGGTTCTCGATCATCGACCTGGCGTCAGCGTGCTGCGTTGCGGTGATGTCATCGTGGCGAGCAACTGAGTCTGCCAATCGCGCATAGATTTCGTCCGGTTTGTTGAAATCGGCCCGCTCTAGCACCTCGTGCACCAACGTCCCTAGTGCAGCAGCCACATCACGGGTGGTTGCAACAACATCGCTTTCCGTGTTGCCTTCATACTCGTCTGTCTGCACTTCGTGCAACGCGCCGCTCAAACGCGAGAAGGAGAATTCTCGTCGTGCGGATGCGTCCACCGGAACCGCCGGCACTGTGCGCCCGATTGCCGCATGCGGGTTTGGCAGGTTCTCGCGAACATCGGCAACCAGGTTAGGCAGCGAAATCCGCCGAGACTTCCCCGTTGCTGGCTCTTCGATCTCCTCCGGCGCGAAGACGCGAACCTCAGGAATCGCATAGTCATCGCGCGCGCTTCCGATGAACTGCCCTGTCCGCAGATCAAACTTCTCCGCCAGGGATTTCATCCACGGACCGTGCAGCTTGTCATAAGCTTCCAAACTGCTGGACAGAACCAGATAGTCAGCGGCTCGCGTTGTTGCGACGTAAAACAACCGCGTGCTTTCTTCCCGCTCCTCCTGGTCTTCCTCCTCGCGAATCATCGCCAAGCCGGTTGCGGTCTTGTTCTTCTCATCGCGATGTTGCCGCACCAGCGGGCCCAACTTTGGATGGAAGAGGGCTCTAGGCGTGTAGTTAACCTCACGGCGATCCAAGTCCGGAATGAACACAACAGGAAACTCCAGACCTTTCGCCTGATGGATGGTCATCAAGCGAACCACGCCAGCGGCTTCCGGATGAATGGCGGCCAACGCTTCTCGCGGCTGGCTGGCGACAAACTCCGCGAGTCGGGAGATGAAATCCTCCAGGGCAAATCCGTCCGTTGACTGAAACGCCCTGGCTTGCGCGACAAGCTTGCGGACGTTTGCCAGTTTGCGCTCGCCTAAGAACTCGCCCAGCAGCGTGGCGTCATAGCCAGTGCGGCGAAGCACTTCCTCCATCAACGTGGAGATCGATACCCGATCTTTCAGTTCTCGCAATTCGCGAATGGTCTTCGCGGCAAAGGACACCTGCCGACGCTGTTCGCCCTCCAACTCTTGCGGTGGCGGAACCGCGCCAGTAGCCACAGCCCGAAAACCGTGCGGACTGCGGTACAGCCAATAGAATGTCTCGTCGTTGAGCGAGAACATTGGGCTGCGCAACGCGCCGATGGCCGCGATCTCATCATCGGGATAAGCCAGTGTGCGGAGCAGGTTCAACACGTCGTAGATTTCTTGCTGCGCATAGAAAGCATGCCCGCCAACGAGGTAGTACTTGATCCCTTCGGCACGCAAGGCTTCTTCATAGTATTGAACGTCCGAAAGGGCGCGAAACAAGATGGCAATATCTTCTTCTCGCACGGCCCGTGGCGTTGCGATGCCATCGCGCTCCGCCTGCCGATCAACAACGATCTGCTCTTCGCCTGAGAGCATTTCGCGAATACGGCGGGCAATAAGTTTGGCTTCCCCGCGTCGCGCTTGATCGGCCGAAAGTTCTTCGTCCTGCTGCAATGCCCAGATGAATTCCGTGGTTGGTCCGGCGACAGATTGCTGCCGATGCGGCTCCAAGCTTTCGTATTCCGCGCCAAACGGCTCACAAAACATCACATTGACGAAGTCCAACACCGCCGGTTGGCTGCGGAAACTGCGTGTTAGCGAGAGCCTTCCCGCCGAAGGTAATTCGTCAAGCAATTCCCGGAACACACGCGGATCAGCCCCGCGGAAACGATAGATTGACTGCTTGTAATCGCCGACAACAAAAACACGGCCATCATGCAAGTTGTTGTCACACAAAGTCTTGACCAGTTCGATCTGTAGCGGATCCGTGTCTTGCAATTCATCAACAAGCAGCAGCTTGAGACCGGCAGCCGCCCGCTTGCGAAGCGCTGCATGTTTGGAGTCGCGAAGCAAATCGCGCGTGCGGATCAACAGGTCTTCAAAATCTAGTGCGGCCAGTTCCTGCTTGCGACGTGTGTATTCTTCGATAATTGGCGCGGAAATGCGCAGCAAGCGGAGTCCGTTTTCCGCGGCACTGCGAGCCGCGTCACGGTCAAAGTCCGCTTGTTTGCGGAGATCGTTGGCTTTGTTACGAATCTTCGTGAGCGTATCGCGGACTTGGGCGTAGATTTCCGGCGTGCTCCAAGCCTTCGCACCGCCGCCGCCTTGCACTCGGGCGTTCCCGGCAAGTTCCTGCAACTGAGCTGGCAGGTCTTTGCTTTGAGAAAGATTCGGCAGCAACTCCAAGATTGCCGCGCGGAACTCTTCCATCTTCTTGTTGGTAGAGCGATGTGTTGAAAGGAGTTCAATCGCGTCCTTCGCGGCATCGCTCTCGGCGAGTTCCTTGACTTGGCGCGGTAAAAATTCCGTCTCGAAGTAATGCTGCCAGCGGTCGAGCAGATCATCCGCGGTGGTGCTTTGCCAAGCGGCCAGGTCCAGGTCGGCGCGTTTTTCCAACACGGCACGAATCATGGCAATCACATCTCGCAACGCAAACGAGATAATCAACGAGATGGCATCTTCGCTGCGATCGGCGAGTTGGCGACGCAATTCATCGTCAATCACTGTGGACAGCAAGGATTCCGCTTGAGCCTGATCCAACGTTGTGAAATTTGGATCGATCCCGGCGGCAATTGCGTTGGCGCGTAAGAAAGAACCACAAAAGGCGTGGATCGTACTGATGCGGGCCGACTCAAGATCGCGCGCATGCTGTGCCCATTGCTTTCGCTCGTCGGCGGTCTGAGCGGCGCTCAACTCTTCACGAATCCTCGCGCGAACGCGGTCACGCATCTCGCGAGCTGCACGCTCCGTGAAGGTGATGGCCGCCAGCTGATGCAGGCTGCCGCCTTCGGCCAGGTGCGCGAGCAAGCGCTGCGTCAGCACAAACGTCTTGCCGCAGCCGGCCCCGGACGAGAGTCCAATCGAGACGTCGCGCGTGTTGATTGCCGCGTGTTGTTCCGGAGTGAGCTTCATTTCGCCGGGGGATTCCAAGCCTTTTCCAAAGAACGGATTTGATTGACGCGGCAGGCGGTTGAGAATTCGCAATACGATGTGCAATTGTCCACGGCACTGTGGACTGGGAACTGCCCGCGACGCATTGCTCGCACCATGCCAAAGACATGCTTCAGCAAGTGCGGCCGCCGGGAGTTCCATTCCTGGCTAGGCTCAAGCTGTTGCGTTTCTTTGTTGACCGTCGCGAAATCGCGCCAATTGTGAATACCGTCTACCGCCAGGAACCAGAACGCGCTCACCCAAGGCAAGGCATTTTGCCCGCGCAGCAACAATTGGCCGGCGGCCATGGCGTATAACTCCAGCTGCAATCGCCTGGACTTGAGGTCGTCTCGATCTTTCTTGGTGGGACGCGTACGCCCACTCTTGAAATCGATAATGCTGAACACTTCTTGATCGCCATATCGTCCACGATCAATGCGGTCGATCCGCCCGCGGAGGCGAATCTCCTCGCCCTTGTATTCCAAACTAAACGGCTCCTGCGTGCTGAGCGAGTCGCCGTCAGAATCGGTCAGCCCAAAGGCGACTTCCAAGTGCGCTGGCTTGAGCGGAACCGTGAAGCCCTTTTTCTGCGCGTCGTAGCTCTCGTGTTGATCGCGATATTCGGTCAACCAACTGACCATCAATCGTCGGTCGATTTCGCGCATTGCGCCACGCAGGGCATCGGCCGTTGGGTTCTCTTTCAGGACTTGAGTGATTGTTTCGTCGGCGATCCGATCATATTCTTCTTGCGAGATTTCGGCCGGCGATGTTGGGCCTCCGTGTTGCGCGTTGATCTGTCGCTGCAGCCGGTACAGCACATCATGCAACAAGCGCCCCCGCGACAAATGATCGATCTCCAGCCGCAGGTCGCTGACCTCCTCAACTCGCAACACGCGCTGCAGGAAGAACGCGAAAGGACAGCTTGCGTAACTCTCCAAGTCCGTCGCGGATAGTGTTCGATTGCGATTGAACTCGCGAGCGAAGCGTTGCTGGATGCTCTCGCCAAGCAGCATCCCTTCCCATCCGCCAAAGCCTTTCCGTTGCCCGCGGTTCGCAACGACTTCCAAACCTGTGAGGACATTCTGCCCGCGTTCCGGACCAGCAGTTGCCGCCCAAGCGATGAGATCCTGTGGCTTCCTTTGCAAGGCCTTGCTGACTGCGGTCAGGCGAAACTCATCTTCACAACATGGCGGATCATCCGGCACGGGGCTCAAGCTCTCCGGCCGACGCGGCACTAGCTGGCCGGCGCCAAATGCTCGCTGAATCTCCAACACAAACGGACTGGGCAACAACGGCTCCGCACGGTCATCGAAGGCCGGAAAGCTCAGCAGAATTCCCTTCGTCGCCCGAGTGACCACTTCGTAAAACAGGATCAACTCATCGGAATATCGCTGATCCGGATCCGCCAGCGGCAAGCCAGCCTCGCGGAGTTGGCGATTGTCGGATTCGCCGTATAGTGCGTCACCGCGTTCCGCCGCCGGAAAAGCTCTTTCCGTCAAGCCTGCGACGAACACGTAAGGCGCATCCAGCGAGCGAACGCTCTTGGCCGAAAGCACACGGACATTGCCGACCTCATCATGTTGCCCATCAAGCCGCGTCATGCGACCAAAATCGACAAGCAGGCGGCGAAAACCGGCCAAGTCAAATGTGGGTGCCTCGCCAGAGTGCAGTTCATCGCCAGCCTTCCCAGCACTTAAACTTGCGTCCAATGCCGGGAGGGAACGCGACAACAACTGCCAGGCTTGGGCGTCTTGCTGATCCAGCGTGCAGCGCTGCACCGCAAACACGCGGTTCAAGCCAAGCTGCTCGATCATCTTTCCGGTGGCCGCAATCCACTCGGCAAGAGTTGCCCGCTGCGGCAGGGCACCTGTGGCGGTGGAGAGTTTCTCGATCAAGTCAACCGCTTTGCGACAAGCCTCCAAGTCCGGCAGGCCGCGTTGAGTCCAACTTGTGTCTTCCGGCAAAACTTCTGCCGCCTCGTTCGCATCGGAGGATTCGTCCAATGCCTCGGCCATGCGATTGCGTTCACCGCGCGCGGCCGTCTTGCGCTCCAGCCAATTCAGATAGCCATTCGCGGAGGCGAGTAAGTCGTCACGCTCGGAAGGTGTCTGCAAAGCGCGGATCAATTTCAACAGCGCCACGCGGTCTTCCACTTCCATTCCCGCCGGCGCAAAGTAGTTCCCGGTGACAACGCCCAGCAGACGTCGGTACGCCCAATTCTCCTCAACCAGCGCCAGAACTTGCAGCAACGCGCGAAAAAAACCTGTCTCGCCCACGCGCAGTCCCGACTCCAGAAAATGCGGGATTCCGTAGCGTGTGAACGTCTCGCTGATGAGGACGGCTTGAGAGTCCACGGAACGGAGCGTGACAAGAATATCCTGGGGCCGAACTCGCGTACCCACAAAGTTGGGATCACCCAACGTCAGCAGTTGCTTAATCTGCCGGGCGATCTCTTCGATCTCCGCAACTTCTCCCGCCGCTTCAAGAAGCTGAATCCGCGCGGCTGGCTTTGCCGTGTCCTTTTCCGGTGGTCCAAACAAGTTGGATTCCAAATGCTGCATGCTTTGCCATGCAGGCGTTTCACGACGGTCAACATAGTGCGTTTGCAGCGAATCGCCAAAGTCGTCGCGCAACCGCTGCAGCGTAGCTGCTGACTTGGCGAAGAGCTCCGGGCGTTGGCTGTTCTCTTCGCCTGGCAGTGTAAGTATTAGCCGCGTCTGTGCGTCACCGGTGGTTGCCAGGTCGTGAAGAATCTCATGTTGCGTGGAAGTAAAGTCCGTGAATCCATCGACAACAATCAACCGCAGATGCTCAAACGGCTGGCGACTGCCATCGCGGATCAGCGTTCGCGCGGTCCAGAACTGACCTTGTGCATCGTAAAGGCCCCGGTCATTGAGTTCCTGTTGATAAGATTCGTAGAGCAGGTGAACTTCTTTGTCTGTCTCGCGGGCGCCACGAGCCTTGAAGGCCTTCAGCAATTGATCTGGCCAAATCTCCAGCCGTTTGATTTCACTGATGAAGCTGGCCAAGGTCTCCACGAATCCTGATGTTCGCGAAATCTCAGCAAAGACGGGCAGTCGGCCATCGCGGGCAAGGCCATCCACAATCCGCCGCAACAGCAAACGGTTAGCAAGCGCGGAGACGGGGCGAATTCCCTCCTCTGAGTGCGAAAGTATGGTGGCGGCAAACCGCTCAAAGGTCATCACATTGGGGCGGAAGAATCCATTCGCGCCACCTTCCAACAAGCGGGAGCAAATCGCCGCAGAGCTGCGTGAGGTTGGGGAGAGCCACAAACAACTGCCCGGCGAAAACTCTGCCAACCCGCGACGGTATTCGTCCAATGCTTGATGAGTCTTGCCGCTACGTGCCGGTCCGATAAAAACGGTTTGCCCGGCTGCGAATTGGCTTCCCTGAGATTCAGACACTGGCAATCGCCCGAAGAAGAATGGCGGGCGCTGAGATCAGCCCCGCAGTGCAGGATCCGTCCATCGGTACTATTCTCGCGAGAGACCGCAGCGATTCAAGAGTTTTCGCGCGATTGTTATTTCGGGCAAGCCGAGCTAATCGCGCATCCGCGGCTGCAAGATGTGCAGCCACCGCCAACAGCGTCTTCCGTCCCGCAACCGGGCCCACAGCCTATGGCCACGTTTTCCGCGAATTGACGAAAGCCAACTCGCGTTTCGTACAACTCGGCAAGTTCGGCCGTGATTGTATCGAGCGCCCGGGCGACGTGACGTTCCGACGTGTCGCCCAGGAAATAGAAGAAGAGCGATTTGCCATCAAACAGATGTTCGACATCCATCAGCACCACTGGCAGATTCAATTCCGCTATCCTGCGCGAACACGCTTCACAAGCTTCGTCGCGATTCCTCCGTAGCCGTGCTTCGAGCAAATCATCTCCCACGGTCATCTTCCGCAACATGATCCCATCGGCCTGGCTGCGCGACATCTCATCCAGCGACGACAACACCGCGCCGGTTTCCAGCCCTCGGTCAGTGCGGACCACAACCCGCGACCCCCGTGCATGCGCAACGCCCTCAGGCGACCAAAAGCGCCCGATGTTGGCAACTGCGCCGAGACGGATTGCGTGAAATCGAGACATGGTTGGTATGCGAGATATGGATCGTCGCTGACGGCAATGGCATTGTCATTGTCATTGACAGCCCAGGCTTTGCCAAGGGCGGGAGAATCGCGCTGGAGTTGCCTAGAGTTTGATCCTAATCGTCCGGCTAAGAGTCGCGGCTTCCCCTTTGCAGCAGCGAGACCTCACGCATGTTGGTTTCGGCCGTTTCTCGCGAGATCTCTCGCGCTTGCCACAGTTGGCGGATCGATTCGTCAAAGCTGATCTGCCCGTCTTCGCGATTCGTCACCAGGTAATTGTCAATCGTTTCCAGCTTGCCGGTGCGAATGGCGTTTGCAATGGGGTGCGTGTTCCAGAGAACTTCCATCGCCAGCTTGCGTTTTTCACCGCGGTCCAAACCCGGAAGCAACCGTTGCGCGACGATCGCCCTCAAGCTGGCCGCCAGTTGGTAACGAATATCGCGCTGGGCATCATGAGGAAACAGATCGGCAAAGCGACTGATTGCGCCCTTGGCATCGCGCGTGTGCAATGTCGTGAACACAAGATGCCCGGTCTCGGCCGCGCTTAAAACCATCTGCGCGGTTTCGAGGTCGCGAATTTCGCCGACAAGAATCACATCCGGATCTTGTCGCAAGCCGTACTTCAATCCATCAGAAAAAGTCAGCACGTCGGTGCCAACTTCGCGTTGCGTTGTGACGGAGTTCTCCGCAACCGGCAAGAGATACTCGACGGGCTCTTCCACGGTGATAATGCGGTACCCGCCTGCCTGGTTGAGCAAATTGACAATCATCGCGAGCGTTGTGGTTTTGCCGGAACCTGTGGCACCGGTGACTATCACCAGCCCATCTCGCTGGAATGCCAGCCGTTCGGCCAGGTCTTTGGGAACGCCGGCCCATTCGAATTGTGGAATTGCGGTAGGGACAATTCGGATGCAGCCGCCCACGTTGCCCGCGGCGAAGAAGAGATTTGCGCGAAATCTCCCTAACTGGCCATTGAGATCCAATTCGAAAGACCAATCAACATTCTTGGCCGAGAGCAATCTCTCGCGCAAAGCGGCCGGGCACATGGCAAACAGCAATCGACTGGCGACCTCGGCCATCAAGACATCCGCCCCCTCCAGCGGGACAAGGTCGCCATGCAACCGCAACATCGGCGGGTAACCCGTAACGAGATGCAAGTCCGCGGCACCTCGTTGCACGGCGACTTGCAGCCATTTGTACAATGGCTGCGGAAAAGTTGCCTCGTCGAGCGGATCGCTCATGTTGATTTGTTCGTTGACCATCTCACCATGGTGTTCATGTCGTTCCCATTAAGGCGGGAACTCAATAACTGCCGTGTGTTAATGACGGTACGCGCTCCGCCTGTCTCGGTTCCGCAATCGGGAGCTAATGTACCGAGTACGCTTCTTCCGCCTCGATTATGCTTCGGGCAAGATCGACAAGCTTGAGATTTTTCTTAGAAGCAAGCCGTTGCAAGCGACGGAAGGCTTCATCTTCAGGCACTCGCGAGAGTTTCATGATAACGCCCTTGGCACGTTCGATCAGCTTCCGGTCTTCCATTGCTTGCCGCAGAGAATCGGCTTGCTGCTGCAGCAACTGAAATTCCCAAAATCGCCGTGTCACTAACGCGATCGCCGGCGGCAAGTCGGCCTTCTTAATTGGCTTGATTAGATAAGCCAGAACGTGGTTCTCAAGGGATCGGCGGATCAAATCCTCATCGTGATAGGCGGAAACAAGGATCACGGGCTTGGCAATTGAGTCCCGAATTTCTCCGGCGGCTTGCAGTCCGTCGAAATCAGGCATCTTGATATCGGTTATGACCAAATCGACTGGCGTCTCTTGGCACGCATCGACCAGTTCCCTTCCATTGGCTGCTTCCACAACGACGATGTGGCCCAATTCGCCCAGCACTTTACGATAGAACTGGCGTTGCCTCGGCTCGTCGTCGGCAATCGCGATTCGCATTGGACTTTCCATCGCCAAATTCCGGAAGCAAGAAAACAAACTCCGCACCCGGTTCACCGGGATTGGCAACACTGATCTCCCCACCATGGGCTTCAACAATCCTGCGGCAGATCGCCAACCCCAATCCGGTCCCGCGCGTCTTGGTTGTGTAGAAGGGATCAAACACCTGGGAGGCGTCCCCAGCACATATCCCGGGCCCATTATCGCGAACGCTCACCTGAAGGAAAGGCAACTTGCCACGGCGGGTCACGTCGACGCGTATGCAAATCTGTACTGGATCCTGACAAACACCCAGTGAGTTTTCCAAAAGGTTCCTAAACAACTGTCGCGCGGCAAAGGGGTCCACCAAGGCAAGTCCATGAGGTGCATCACCTTCGAACGTGAATGCGACATCACGTTTCGCCCAATCGTGAGCCAGCAATTGCCATGCTTCCGCCGCGATGTCACTCAGATTGCAGGGTGCCGCCTCAATCCGAAGCGGTGCGGCGTACTCGCGCACTTCTTCATACAAGTAGTGCAGTTCGTCCTGCGCCTCTTGAATGTCCCGGATTAGATCTTGTCCCCCGGGCTCGGTGACCTGTCCCATCAGAAGTTCAATACAAGCCTGACTCCTTTGCAATGCGTTACGACTCTCGTGAGCTAACCCCGTGAGTGCCTGGCCAATCGCTGCAAGACGCTCGGCCTGGAGCAGTCTTTCCTGGGTGTTGCGCCGACTTGTCACGTCTCGCATGATTCCTGCATGTAATCGCTTTGTGCCAAGCGCGACTTCGCTGAAAGAAAACTCGACCGGAAATGTCGAACCATCAAAGCGGACGGCAACGAGTTCTTGTTCGTTGTAATGCATCCACGATTCAACGCGCGCGATCTTGCGAAAGTCCGCATCTTCAACACACGGCGATAACAACAAGCCAAGGTTGCGTCCGATCAAGTCCTCTTCGCGAATTCCAAACATCCGCGATGTGGCCGGATTGCAAGAAACAATCACGCCGGCCTCATCCAGCGTGATTATTGAGTCATTCGCCGCCGCAAAAACGGCGCTGATCTGGGCATCTCGTTCTCGCAATTGCTCCAAGCGTCGCAAAGCGATATTACCCAGGAAGAAGCTTACCCAAATTGCAAACAAGGCAATGATACGGTTCTCCAGGCCAAGCCAGAAGGCGCTGCCTGTGGGAAACGGAATAAAGAAACCGGCAATCGTTAGCAGAGAAACCGCAACGGCCACCAAGGATCGCACCCGCGGGGTTGCTCGCAACGCCAGCAACACAACGGCAACATATGGAACGCCGGCAGCAACCCCCAAGGGAAAGACCAGGTCAAGCAAGAAGATTGCCACGGCAAGGTGAGTTGCCACGATAAGCAGTGGTCGGACTTGCGGTCTCAATTGCTGCCGATCGCCGGCAGTGTTCGGCGGTTGAATTGCTGCGGTCACTGTTGCCATTTCTCCTCCTTGAGCGGGCAATTGAAGAAGTCGCGAGAGCTAGCGTTGACGTGGTTCCGCTGCCGACGGCAATGCGGGGCCGGCTGTCGGTACAACCGGCGATGGCAGTTTTCTTTCGGTTACCTCTTCACGAATTATCCGCACTTGAAGCGGAGCGTCGACTCCAAGCTGGACTTTGCCGCCTCTTTGCGACACCACGGTGATGACAATTCCATCACCAATCCACACGCGCTCCCCGATTCGTCGAGTAAGCACCAACATAACAATCTCCAGTCCTGTGATTGCGGGGCACTTGAACACGTTTTTCCGCCAATGGCACAAAAAAAGCCCCCAGGCGCAATGAGCACCGGGAGGCTGTCATAACCTGAGGGCTTGCCCGCCTTTCCTAGGCGGTAGAAGAATTATTTCCCTCCGGGCTTTTCTCGTCAATACGGATTCACCGCCCGAGGACTTGGCCCGGAAGTTTTAGCGTGAACTTGTAAGATGACGATAATCCATTTACTGGCGTATAATCTACATAGGGTTGGAAGCGGGGAATCACGTGTCGAATCCTGGCGCCCTGGTTCGCCACGGTGATAAGAGCAAGGCAAGCATGACAAACCTGTGGAACAAGCCAATGGTTTATGTCGAGATCTGTGTTCTGCTGGCGCTTTTCCATTGTGGGCCGGTGTGTGCTTCTGACCTGTCCTCGGAGCCCGCGCCCTCCAATTCCCCACAACAACAAGGCCCGCCCCTCAACGTCGCCATGCCAACTTTGGGTGGTGTCGAATTCTGGGCCGATGAGCAGATTCGCCGCGGCTGGCGGATCCAGCGCAACGTTGTTACTGGACATTACCGCTTGCTCGATACAAATGACGTCCGCCAGGCTTGGGGCACGATCGACCAATGCCAGCAGGCTTTGGACACCGTTGCTCAACAGCAGAACTGGCCCGCGTCAAAAGGCCGCGTGATCCTGGTCTTGCATGGGCTGGGAAGTTTCCGAGGGCGGATGCGACACGTCGTCGAGAAACTGGAGGACATCCCGGACTGCGAAGTCTACGGAGTGAGTTACCCCAGCTTGATGGCTGACGTGGATAGTCACGCCGCTCAGTTGGCGCGAATCCTCGGTGGATTTTCTGAGGCCAAGGAAATCAACTTTGTCGGCCACAGCTTGGGCAACATCGTTGTGCGTCGGTTGCTGGCTTTGCAGATGAAAGCCGATCCCAAGGGAAATCACGACGAGCGAATCAAGCGCATCGTGATGATTGCTCCCCCCAATAACGGTTCACGCAGAGCGGCCGCCTGGGCGGACAACGTTCTGTTCAGAACTGTCATGGGCGAGACAGGACAGCAACTTGGCGCCAAGTGGGAGGAACTCGCCAAACTCTTGGCAACGCCGCAGTGCGAGTTTGGAATTATCGCCGGCGCGCGAGGTGATGAACGCGGATGGAACGCCAACATCCCCGGAGACGATGATGGCACTATCAGCGTGAAGACCACAATGCTGGCAGGCGCCGCCGATTTCATTACCGTGCCGCAACGATGAAGTTCTCGAGCTGACAGCACGGTTTATCGAGGAGGGTTTCTTTGTTTCGCAGGATGCTAAGAAACCAATCGAGGCGCTCGATCAGAAAGCCGTCAATAAAGACTGATCACGGCAATTGCCGTTACGGCGCGCGGTCAGAGCTCTGCAGTTTTCGCAAGTCCTCCAGCAATCGCCTGCCTTGCAACGGATTGAGCATGGAAATGTAGCCGATCTGTCCTTCCAGCCAGGCAGGGAAGTTGGCGTGGCTTTCCCGGTTTTGAGCAGCCAAACCGTCTGTCTTCGCCTGATGCAGAATGGCCCTGATCCGCCTGACGAGTTTGCGCGGCGCGTTGGTGCGCTCATTCACCACGACACCCGTCACCATCTGTCGGCTGCTTGGCCGCAGCACTCGAGACTTCTTCTCGTTTAGCGAGAAGTGCTCATCCTCAACAATTCTTCGCACCTGCGAAATCATCGCTTGCGGCGAAGCATCCCCTGCCAGCGTCGAAAAGCTCAAATCGTCCGCATAGCGCGTGTAATTCCATGCACGCTTTTTCGCCAGTCCGGCCAATCGGCAATCAAGTTTGTATGCAATCAAGTTGCTGAGCGCAGGACTTGTACAAGCTCCCTGCGGCAAGGAGCGTTCCCCCACCGCCACATGATATTTGACGCCGGCAAACTCCGCGGCCTGTCGCGGACACTCCGTGCATAACAGCGCCAGCACAGTGGCGGCCGCAGGCGAATACCCCAACTTACGGAACAGACCCTGCACGCGAGGGAAAGTGATCGACGGAAAAAACTCCCGCAAGTCAAGGTTGACAATCACGTCGGCAGCCACGTGCGGCTGAGCATTCGTGACGATGCTCCGCTCTTTGACAAATCCGTTCGCGGCCTCGTGAACAGACAGCTTGTTGAGGATCTCGTGCTCAATCCAGTGTTGGCATCGCGCAAGCTTGCGGTGCGGTGCGGCCAGTTGTCGACTTCCGCCAGAGCGCTTTGTGACTTCAAACTGAACGTAGTGAATGCGGGTGGCGCAGATGTTATGAAACGCCAGCCAGCGAAGCTCGCCAATGCTCAGCTGTAAAGCTTCGGCGACATCCGCGGGGCTGCTCAGCACGGGCAACGCACGGCGTTTGAGCTCAGCAACATTCGAGTTGCGGTTCCCCAAATGGCGTGAAACGCCGCGTCCAAGAAAGAGAATGTCTGTTGCGCGCCGCTGCGCAATTTCGCGCTGGCGCAGTTCGCGACGTACGGCCGCCTCTTCACGCTTTCGGCGTTTATTCTCCGCGCGTTGCTCCCGATCCTGACGGACCGCCGCATCCGCTCGCGCGGCAAACACGGAAGTCACCGGCGCGACGCGATCCATCTCTTCGCCAACGCTGTGGATCTCGGCCAATCGTTCCGGTGTGATCAACCCTCGCGAAACCATCGCGCGATCAACAAACTTCACGCGCGGATCTTCAGCCGAAGGAATGCGATCGCGCCGCTGAAAGCTCAGGCGTCCCAGATCTTCTGGAGGGCCAGCGGATTCCTCTTCACTCGTCAGCGGTGCAAATTCCCCGGCCTCAAGCTGAGCGCGAGTCACGCGATTGCCGGACTGCGGAGTTGGCGTGGCTTTCGTCCCGGCAGGCACACCTACGGATTCGCTGTTTGGATGAGTCGCGCGATCCTGCGGAGATTCGTCCCAACGTCGCCCACACTGCGGACACTGCCCGGCTTGCGGCGCAACAATTTCTGCTCCACAGTACAAACAACGAACGGTGGCACGCCGCTGCGGACTTCGTGCAGGCGGACCGCCAAAAACTTCTCGCAGCCAGGAAAAGAATCCCATCGCAGGCAATGGTGCAGAGCAAAGTTGAGAAAGCCCTGGCTGTGACGCCGCAAGATTCCTGACTTCGTCCTCGCGGACCAGGTTCGTTCACCAAGCCGATCACGCCACCGTTGGCGTGAGAAGTCTTGACTTGGATCGGCCGCGCCAACGGTGGCGTGATCGGCGATCCGAGCAACGGGCCTGGGGAAGCAGTGGGAGGTCTCTCTCCACCGTGGCGGAACGCCACAGCATTACGGTCTCAGTCCTCATCGCGGCACTCAGCCAGCCAGGGACAGACCATTGTAGAAAGATTCTGGTCACGGCGTTAGCAGCCCGCCGATTTATTCAACCGGCTGCGAAACTCTCGCGTACGAGACTCAGATCACGTTAATTCACACCGCAGTTTGCCGGCCACCGGACGGCAATTTTGCGAAAATATCGGAAACTTGCATTCAGGCCTTGCAGGGTGCATAGCTATTTTCAGAACCTGCATCCACACGGTACCTAGACGGCTTGCGTTTTTCATACAGCCTTGGTCACATGACAAAGCCCGTGGCAGGCAAAACTGTTCAGCGATGGCGGCTGGCGCCCGGCGTTTCGCCCGGGACGTGGAACTACTTGCGCGACCGCGACATCGCCGACAAGTACGACGAGTACTTTCAAGACCACCCGCTGTTCGCGTTTGACGAAAGCCTGCTGGCCGAGATCTTTCAACAGCCAGGCACAGTTGCCGATTTGGGTTGTGGCACGGGTCGCTTCGCCATCGCCATGGCCCAACGTGGACATCGCGCGCTGGCGATTGATCTGTCGGCGGAAATGTTGCGGCAGGTCGAACAGAAATCCCAAGCAGCAAACGTCTTGGTTGATCTGCTGCAGGCGAATCTTGTCGAGCTTGACGCTCTGGCTGACGCAAGCGTCGACTACGCGGCGTGCTTGTTCAGCACGTTCGGAATGATTCAAGGAGCAGAGAATCGCCAGAGGGCTTTGTCGCACTTCGCCCGCGTCCTCAAGCCTGGCGGCGTATTGGCTTTGCACGTGCACAACCGCTGGCGGAATTTGCTGATCCCCGATGGCCGCCGTTGGTTGCTCAGCAACATTTGGAAATCGCTTCGAGGCAAGAGCGAAGCCGGCGACAAATACTACCCCTACCGCGGCATCAGCAACTTCTACTTGCACGTCTTCACCCGCCGCGAACTCAAACGCGCCCTGCGCGATGCCGGCTTGAACATCGAGCAACTGATTACACTCGATGACAAACTGGGCGGGCGACTTCGCAAGCCTTGGCTATGCCCTGCCTTGCGGGCTTCCGGCTGGATAGCGCTGGCACGGAAGCCGAAGTGACGAACCATTGGCATTTGCCCCGCGACTCGAACATACTGTTGACGTTCTCAATTCGCCCTGATGTGACCCATTCACAAAGACTCGCCATGAACCACAAGACCAACCGCCGCTCGTTTCTGGGATCCGCCACCGTCGGCGCGGCCGCCGCAACACTCGGTGCCGCTTCCACAGCAGCAGGACAGCAGAATCAAGAACGCAGAGTCCAAGGCGATGGCCAAGAGGACCTCAGCAAGTTGGGGAGCAGCGGTAAGACGCGGTTTGCCGTCAATGTCGAAATGTGGTGGCGGCGCGAGCCATTCCTGGAGCGGCTCCGCAAGGCGGCCAGCTTAGGCTTTCCAGCGGTGGAGTTCTGGCCATACGACAACAAGGACATTGATGCGGTCGCGGAACTCGCCAAGGAGTTGAACCTGCAAATCGCGCAGTTCACCGCTTGGGGATTTTCACCCGGACTCAACAACCCGGACAATCACGAAGCGTTCGTCGCCCGCATCAAAGAGGCTTGTGAAGTCGCCCACAAGCTGGATTGCAAGATGATGACTGTCGTCGGCGGGAACGACCAACGAGGCATGACACAAGCCGAAATGCATGACAACATCATCACCGGCTTGAAGCTGGCCAAGCCCATCGCGGAAGACAACCAGGTGATGCTCATCCTGGAGCCGATGAACATTCGCGTTGATCACAAGGGCCACTGTCTTTACGGCAGTCCGGATCCGGTGCGGATTTGCCAGGAAGTGGACAGCCCGATGGTGAAGATCAACTGGGACCTGTACCACATGCAAATCACAGAAGGTGATCTCTGCCGCCGCCTGCGAGAAGGCTTCGAGCAAGTCGGCTATCTGCAACTGGCCGATAACCCCGGCCGACACGAGCCCGGCACCGGCGAGGTCTACTACAACCGTGTGCTCAAAGAAGCCTACGAACTCGGCTACCGCGAATGCGTCGGCCTGGAATGCTCCCCCGCCGAGGATGAAGTCACGGCGGCCAAGCGCGTGGCCGCGGCTGATGTGTGGTAAGCGAAGTGCCAAGCCATGGACGTTTCGCTAGGCGGGAATCCATGATTACGGAAGCCAGAAGCGAAAGCGGAAGCGCGTCCGCGGCGCGTCGGTCGTGATGATCTCATTCATCGACGCACGGTCGCACTAGGATCGGCTCTATGGTCCCCGCACGCATAACATCAAGACGACGCCGGACTCCAGCGTTCGAAGCCGTTCGCCTCATAAAACGTCACGGCAGCGGTCCAAGACTTGTGCGTCTGGGCTTCCACGACACGCCAGACCGAGCACGCCGACGACCTGCGCGTGCTCTACATCTTCCGCGAACAGCAACCGCTCCGGCTGCCACCGCCACTTGGCCAAAAAACTCCCGCTCGAAGTCATCTCACGTATGCCCGGTGCAGTCCGCAGGCGCTTACGGAACTCGATGACAGGAAGCGGATTCACTTGGGCCATTGCGCACAACAAGGCTCAGCTAAGAAGATCGTCTGATCTAATGATGCCTTCCTTGGCACTCCCCTACCGATCTTCTCGCGTCGCCTGGTTGAGAATCTCTTCCATGCGGGCTCTCAGTTTGGCCGCAATCTCCGGATGCTCGCGAATCACGTTGGTTGATTGGCGAGGGTCCGTGGCCAGGTTGTAGAGTTGCTGTTGCGGGGCATCCGGCTTGATCTTGCCATCAGCAATGTCACTGTTGACCTGGCCTGTGAACGTTGTGGCGGCCGGACCGCCAAGTCCGTGATCGCCGACGTTTGTAGCGGAGAAGCCTCCGCCACCGCGTCCGCGAATGAACATCCAATCCCCTTGCCGCAGCGAGAGGTTCTTGGGGCGCAGCGGAGCGAGGAGCAGATCTTCGCGGACAACTGTGTCGGCTTCGCCCTCAAAGGCCGGTAGCAAGCTGACGCTGTCAGGACCTTCGTCCGGACCAAGCGGTTGGTTGGCGATTTCCGCGACAGTTGCCAGCAAATCGATATTGCTAACCAGCGAATTCGATTCGCTGTCCGGCTCAATGTGGCTGGGCCAACGCGCGATAAATGGCACGCGATGTCCGCCTTCCCAGGCGTCGAACTTGAAGCCAAACAGGTCTCCGTTTTGGCGATGGCCGCGGCGATATGCTTCCTGTCCGCCGCGATTGAGCATGCCGCCGTTGTCGCTGGTAAAGATCAACAGCGTCTCATCCGCGATGCCTTGTTCCTCGAGCGTTGTCATGACTTTGCCAACAATCCAATCAAGCTCGTGCACAAAATCGCCGTAGGGGCCGGCCTGGCTTGTGCCTTGGAATTGTTTGGCCGGCGTGAACGGGTGATGGATGTTGGTTGTGGCGAAGTAAAGAAAGAACGGCGCGTCTTCCGTGGAACGCTCGCGAATCCACTTGGCGGCTTTGTTGGCTAACGTTGTTCCAACAGCTTCGTCGTCATACAACGCGTGGGCCGCTTTTGCTCCGCCGATTTGATCGGTGCCCATCTTCTCGTCGAAGGCTCTCGTTTCCGCAGTCTCGCCATACACAAAGGGATCGTCCGCATTCCAGCCGACAACGCGATCATTCTCGACATACACAAACGGCGGATGGCTGTTCACAACTGGCATGCCAAAGTAATAGTCAAAACCCAAGTCGAGTGGGCCGGGTGTCAGTGGCGCGTTCCAATCTGTTGGCGTTTGATTGCCGAAGCCAAGATGCCATTTGCCGATACACGCCGTGGAATACCCGGCACGTTTGGCGACATCGCCGATGCAAGTACGTTCCGTATCGATCACCAGCGGCTTTCTCAAAAAAACGGGGCCCCAGAGGTCTTCGTGGCGAACGGGATAGCGGCCTGTTGCCAAAGCGTAACGCGAAGGTGTGCAGACTGCCGACGCGGAGTGAGCATCGGTAAATCGCCGGCCTTGCTTGGCCAGGCGATCAATGTTGGGGGTTTGCACGTGCGTAGCGCCGTAACAGCCGACGTCACCGTAGCCGAGATCATCCGCAAAGATCACGACGATGTTCGGCAACTCGGCTGAGTGTTGAGCATGGGCGGGCGTACTGAAGTTTATGGGCGAGAAAACTGCGCACAGCAGTACCAGGAAAAGCAGAGGGGTGGGCTTCATGGTTGTTCAATCCGGGACAGCAATTGATGCGAGTCTGCACATCCTAACGCAGCAGCCTTCGTCTCGCGACATTTTGGGTTGTGAGGGCTCCCCGTTCGCACGCGGGTGGCCCAACCTGAACAGGTTGGGTCGAGCAGCCGACAAGATGATCGAGGCTGGTGTTGGGAACAAGATGGCCGGCTGCCGCCGGAGCTATACAGATGACTCTCGCCGGTCGCATTCTTGCGTTGAACGTTGTGCTGTCCGCTGCGGAGTCATCTTATTGCTGCGCAACCCAGCCAGCCGGCGACTGGCCCGGCCAACCCTGCGACCTGGCTTTGCGCACAATTGTGTGATGCGTTTGGTAGACTCGTTCTCTTGTGGGTACCACTGGCAAGCGTAGTCTGCCAGTGATTCCTGCGTTGAGTGCAAATCTCCGAAGCTTTCATTCCTCCTGCATTTCAGCAAGAATTCGGCAAATAATCTCGCTGACGCCGAGCGGTTCGTTCTTCGCCGATCTGAAGCTGAGTAAAGCACGCAGACTTCGCTTGCCAGCGGCACCCGGTGTATCGGCGCGCCATTGACTGGATTCCCGTCTCCACGTGAATGACGGAAGGCGTGCTTTGCCACAAGAGCTGCACATTTGCAAAGAGCAATTTCCGAAACAGCGAGAAAGTTCTTGGCGCGCGCGATTTTTGCACTCGCCGCGAGGCGTTACTTTTCGCGAGAAAAGGATTTCCGCAAGCATTTCCCATCGCGAACAACTCAAAACGCCCTCAATCCCGGGTGTAACCCCGGCAAAATGGCCCGTGATCCCGGGTGTAACCCCGGGCGTAA
>CALJLD010000236.1 GCA_937982665.1 uncultured Planctomycetales bacterium | reverse complement strand
CCTGCCTTGAGATAGTCTCGGGCGTGATAGCCGCCGGGACCCATCACCATCAGATTCGTCTGATAACCAACAGGCGTAAGAAAACTCGCGGACGCGGCAAGCGTGACGGCAATCACCAACGGGCGTGGACTCATGGCGACGCCTTGCTGCGTGGCCAACGCGACCGCCAGCGGAACCATCAACGCGGCGACTGCCGTGTTGGTGATCAATTCCGTGAACACAAACGTCATCAAGATCACGGCCGCCAACAGCAAGTATTCGTTTGTTCCCAACAGCAGGACGATTTCCTCGGCAACTTTGTTGACCGCGCCGCTGTTGGTCAAAGCCTGGCCAAGTCCCAAGGCAGCGCCAATGGTCAACAGCACCTGCAAGTCAAGCGACAGTCGGGCTTGCGAAGCCGGAAGGCAACGCGTCCCCACCATCAGGCCAGCAACACAGATCGAGCCGATCGCCATCAGCGCGCCGCGATCAACCGCAATGCCGGAAACCAAAGTCGCAACTGTGAAAATCCCAATTAGCAACGCCAACAACAGAAAAGCAATCCACGCGCGATCCGACCGAACCCCAGTGGAGCCATCAACATCGGCCACCAGATAGAAGTCTGGATTGTTGCGAAACGCCTCGGCAAAGTCGGATCGCGTTTGAAGCAGCAAAGTGTCGCCCGCCTGCAAACGAATATCGCCAATCTTGCTGGGCAGTCTTCGCCCGTTGCGGTGCACAGCGACAACTGCCGCGTTGTAGAGCTGGCGGAATCTGGCCGCACGCACAGTCTTACCGATGGATGGACAAGACTCCGAGAGGACCGCCTCGGTCAGTTTTCGCGCAGTCCGTTTCTGCGGGTGGACTTCATAGTTCATATCCGCCGCGGGAACCAAACCGGGAATCTTCTCCAGATCCGCAATCGTTGACACCACCCCTGTGAACACCAGCCGATCACCTGCATGAATGTGATCTTCCGGAGCGACAGGCGTAATAACTTCATCCTCGCGGTTGATTTCAATCAGGAACAAGCCCGGCAAGTGCCGCAAGCCTGCTTCTTCCACGGTTTGGCCAATCAGCCGGCACTCGGGCTGAACCATCATCTCAACAAGATATTCACGACGATGTTCGCCAAGTTGTTCGACCAGATCCGTTCGGTTGGGAAGCCGACGGCTGCCAATGGTGATGATGTACAGCGCGCACAGTGCGGCCGTTGGCAGGCCGACATACCCAATCTCAAACAAATGCATGGGACGAAGCTGCGCGATCACGGCTTCCGCCTGAGGTTGTGCTTCCGTGATGCGTTGCTGTTCGCGAGCGAGCATCCCGTTGACCACAAGATTGGTGCTGGTGCCAATCAACGTGCAAGTTCCGCCAATGATGGCCAGGTAGCTGATGGGCATCAGCAACCGCGAAGGCGAAATCCCTCGACGGCGGCACCAATCGGACGCCACGGGAACCAGCATCGCCACAATGGGAGTGTTATTCATGAACGCCGAGATGGCGACGATGGGAGCAGCCAATCGAGCAATCGCTCCTTGCGGAGTGCTGGCCCTCCCCAGCAGGCGCATGCCAACCCAATCGAGCGCTCCGGTGGTCCGCAAACCGGCGGCCACAACAAACAAGCCAGCGATGGTGATGACCACAGGGCTGGCAAATCCGACCAAAGCTTCTGTCGGCGTTAAAGTCCGAAATGTGTTTGGGAACAGGACTTCGGCCAACACCAAACAGACAAGACCCGCCAAAAACAGGACATCGGAAGAGATGCCACCACGACGTTGCATGACGGCAAATATTCCGGCGGTCACAAGCAGCGCTAGCCAGGCACCAGGTTGCATCAGTCGAATTCAGGTCGTCTTACGGGTCGCTAACGCTCGGAAGCAGGCCGGCGCTTTCTTTGGGCGGAGTTTGAGATTCGCGTTCCAGATTAGCCAAACCGCAAACCAACGGCGAGCGCCGAATTGTCTCAAGCAGCAGCCAACTATGGATCGCAGCGCACACATCGAGCGAATGTTATTGGCGTATCGACTAGGTAAACCTCGCCGTCTGCGGCATGCATCAACCACCACTATTGTCCCCATCTGGCTGGAATAACCGCGCACACCCCGCACCTGCCGGAATCGTCTCAAGTTCGCCTACGAAAAACGTCAGTGTTGAATGCCTAATGCCCGCAGATTACCGAGTCCGATACGTTTTCTACCTACCTCAAGCAGCGCCCACGCCTCAAGGAAGAAGCGTCCTTCCGGAGCTGCCGGTTGCGGACCACTCCCTCGACATCCACCCGCCGTCCGGAGGAAATATCGATGTTACGCCCGCGCTTTGCGCTTTTGGCATTGTTCGTAAGCATGTGTTGTGCGGTATTCGCCACGGCTGGCGCAGCGCACGCTCAGCTCATCATCCCGCTTCCGTTGACCCCGGAGACCGATTCATTTTTGACCGCAGTTGCTTCTCCACAGATCCACACTTGCGCCCTTCCCCCTGGCTTTGAAGAAGCTGAGCGCAATCCCTGGCAACTCATCAAGGACGCCACGTCCCGTTTGAGCAGCCGCATTGAATCCTCCGCCAACGAAGCCTGGCTGGCGCTGAGCAGCCTCGGGGACAATTCTGGTTGGCGAGTCAGGGCGATGAAAGATCGGGTGACGACCGCCCGTTTCAAGACCGCAAGCGCGCGGTTGCCGGAACGAGCCAGCTCGCCTGAGATTTGCCCGTTGGCTTGCTTGTTGGACGATCCGGCAAGAGCAACGATTTATCCGGCAAGAGCAACAACATCTGCGGCAAGAGCAACCGCACGAAGTTCCACCGATGATGTCGGACAGGATTCTTCAAAGCTGCAGTCCGCAACGGATCAGCTTGCCGAGATCGGGCCGATCGCTTCGGTGTTCTTGCCCCCGTTCGATCTGCCGTTTGTTGTCGAGCCGCGTGCCTTCACGCTGGAGAGTATCAACCGCACACGGCGCGCGTCCGTTGCCGCGAATGCAACAACGGATCGCTCATCGCAAGTGCTTGAGAACCTGGCAACATTCCAAGCGGTTTGCGCTGTGATGGCCAACAGCGATCTGACCGACGAAGGCCGCTGGTTCTCCGAACAATTGGGAACCGCCCAGGCGTGGCTGGCGAACTCTTTGGTTGATGCAACTTTTCTTCACCTGGCAATTGACGAACCGTCGCTCGCCGCGCCGCCACAGAGCGACCCCGGCATGCCAGGCATTCGGCAACGTCTCTCCCGCGCTGTTGTCACACCATATGGCCCCGTTGTGCTTTCGAGGGCCCCGCGTGCCAGCGATCAGTCTCGCTTTGCGTCAAATCCGTTGCGCAACCAAACCTCAGACCGCATTCTCAGCAAGACGATTGCCTTGCTCAAACAGTTGCTTCCCGTCCGCAGCTGGCTGGCAAACGCGCAATCCGCTGGTGAGGAAGGCTGGAACCGCGGAATTGATCTGGTTGCAGAACTCGTGGCTCAAGCAGGCACTAGCGACAGCCTTCCCGAGTTGCCTGAGGTCACACGGCCGGAAATTGCTCGTCCGCAGGTACGGCCGGCGGGAGCGATTCGCGAGACGGACGAAGCTGCCAGCATCTTTGATATGCCGCAATTCGACGAATCCTTGCTGCCATTGGATCCGGCCTGGCTGGATTACGAATGCCCCCTCGAAAAGGCCGCCAAGGAATTCGGCACGGAATCGAGTTCGAATACGACGCGCACCGAAACGACAAAGCATGTGCCGGCGCAAACACTCGGCAACCTTGTCACGTTGCTCAAAGACGCTTCTCTCGATGCGGCGACGAAGATTGGCGAAGCGTTGAATCAAACGCAGGACGGAATTGCCGACAGCCAACCGACAACGCCAGCCAACCGAGATCGCGCTTCGATGGCCAATCGTAATATGCGGTTCGGTTTGGCGGTGGGCTATTCCGCACAGGGCCGAGTTCAACAACGAGGCACGCTGCTCAACCTGGAACAATTGGAAATGGTCAATGAAGCCGGTCGACGGCTCGGCCTGGCCACCAGCCGTGTTTCGCTCGGCTTTCAAGAGGCCGTGAGCATCTTGTTGGATGCACAAGAACCCGCGGCAGCGGCCGTACGAACGGCGGACCATCAATCCGGGGAGGATCCATCCCAAGCCCGATAGTAAGCGAGCAGTCGGCAATCCCGAATTGGCGGTTGAAACCGGCAGCGGCGGATGTTGGTATATTCGATGACTGGTCGTCCCCAGGACAAACCATAATCGACCAACCACATATCGCCGCCGACCTCCCGCCAATTCGGAATCGTGCTATGAGCCTTCGCCTTTCCCAGTTGATTCTTGTAATCGTTGCGTGCGTTTGCTTCAGCGCCCAATGCTTGACTACGCAAGCTGCGGCTTATGACCTTCGGCCAACACAAGACCAACAAGCGAATAACGAAAGGCCGACGAGCGCCGAGGGAATCGCTGGGACATGGAGCGGCATGTTGAATGTCGGCGCTTTGCAACTTCAACTGGTGTTCAACATCGAGGAAGAAGGCGAAGGCAAATACACCGCCACCATGGACTCGCCGGATCAGGGCGCTAAAGGCATCCCCGTGGACAGCGTGACACTGGAAGGTCGCGAGTTCGCGTTGAAGATCCCCGGATTGACCGTCGAAGTCAGCGGCACACTTTCCGAGGACGGCAGCAAGCTCGACTGCACTTTCAAACAAGCCGGAATGAGCTTTCCGCTTGTGCTGGAGCGCAAAGCCGCTGAGGAACGCGCGCGACCGCAAATGCCGCAGCCGCCGTTCGAATACGAAGTGCGGGAAGTGGAATATGACAACCCGCATGCTGAAGGCGTGAAGCTCGCTGGCACTTTGACCATCCCCAGTGGCGAAGGTCCCTTCCCTGCCGTTGTCATGGTCTCCGGCTCAGGTGCGCAGGACCGTGACGAAACGATCTTTGGGCATAAGCCGTTTTGGGTGATTGCGGATGATCTCGCCAAACGCGGAGTGGCCGTGTTGCGGTTTGATGACCGCGGCGTTGGCGGATCAACAGGCAACCCCGCAACAGCAACGACGGAAGACTTCGCCACGGACGCGCTGGCCGGCGTTGAGTTTCTCGCCACTCAAGACAAGATTGACGCAAACCACATTGGCGTCATGGGCCACAGCGAAGGCGGGTTAATCGCCCCGATGGTTGCCAATCAGTCCGAACAAGTGGCGTTCATCATTCTGCTCGCCGGTCCTGGCGTGACAGGCGAAGAGATTCTGATCACGCAAACGCGAGACATCATTCTCTCGATGGATCCTGACGCAGATACAGCGGACTCGATCGAAACGCTGAGAGGTTATCTCCGCATCATTCGCGAAGGCGACGACCCGGCGGAAATCCGCAAACAAGCCAGCGCTTTCGCCCGCGAAATGATAGAGAAAGAAGACGACGAGACTTTGAAGGAATCGCTCAACCTTGGCGAAGAACTGCCAGAAGAATTGGACACGCGCGAGGAGTGGGTTGACGAGTTGGTCAAGCAATCGGCGGCGTCTTTAGAGCGACTGATGTCGCCGTGGATGGATTTCTTCATCCCCTATGATCCGCGTGGAGCGTTAACTCAGGTCAAGCAGCCGGTGCTGGCCGTGATTGGCAGCAAAGACACGCAAGTCAATCCCAAAGTCAATCTGCCTGAGATCGAAGAAGCCCTGCAGGCGGGTGGAAACGCTGACTTTGTGGTCAAAGAACTGCCCGGCTTGAACCACTTGTTTCAAACGTCTGAAACCGGAGCGCCCAATGAGTACGGGCAGATCGAAGAGACGTTTTCGCCGGACGCGCTAAAACTGATTGGCGATTGGATTCTGGAACATTGCCAATAGTTTTATTGGGTCCAGTCTTCGTCCTGCGGTTCAAAATCGTCAGGGTCGCTGATCTCGCCGCTCTCCAACATTGTGTTTCGCTGCGTTTCCAACTCTATCTCGCGACACTGCCCAATCAGATTCGTGAGCATCTCATTATCGACAGGCGACTCCTGCTCATCGAAGACTTCGCACACGGTTAAGGGCAACTCTCCCGTGGCGATTTCTTGCGCGAGTTCTACCAACAGCTCGCGAGTGTCTTCCCAATCGTTCTCAAATGGCGTGATCTCCAACAGCGGAGTACCCGAAGCGGCGCGTTGACGGATGTCGGAGATTGACAAGCTCGTCATTTTCCGCAGTCGCGCGATCAGCGATGTCGGCACGGAATCACTGGCGGCGCGGAATCGTAATGTCGTCATGGCCGTCACCGCTTCTTTGAATCAAGTCGACCGCTTACCAACTGATGTCGTTGCGGACATGAATCCGTTGGGCGACTTCCGCCAGATGCGGATGATACCGCAAGAAATTCTTGACGATGTGACTAATCTCGATGCCGTCCACTTCGCAACAGACGGTGAGTTTGTCTTTGTCCGATTGATGCGTCGAGACGCAGTCGCCAAATTCTTCTTGCAGCTTTGCCCGCCAGGTTTCTTCTTCCGCGGATGGCGGGAGCACGGCCACCACGTGTCGCCAACCCCCGGTGTTCTTCAAGCCAGGATGCGCGGAAGCTGGGAATTCCGATTGATCTTCGGTCGACTCTTCCTCAGTTGTCAAAGAGTTCGCCCGCCAGAAGGCCGTCGCGGCTTGCCGCAAAGCCTTCCACAATTCCGCGGGATCGCCGGTTTCCAGGAACGCACGCAGTCGAAACGCATCGCTCGACAGCAAGAACTTGTCGAAGGCGGCAAGTTCGGCATTCGTTGGGATATTGGCCGCTGACTCGGACGTCCTGTCTTTTTCAATACGAGCAACCATGCCCCGCAACGCCAAGACTTGCGATGCGACTCCGGCCAACTCTTCCTGGATTTGTGACAAGTGAACCTTCGCGGCCTGATAGATCGCGTACTCGCAACACTTCTCACAAAGCTGCACCAGTTGATTTGCGTAGGTATCGATGCCCACTGGCTGAGCAGTTTGCGAAGGCTGGCAGTAAGCTTTGATCGCATTTGCGATGGAACTCAGCGTGCGATCATTGCCGCGCGCCGCTGCGTCCAGCGTGCCCAAGATCTGACCAAGGGCTGCCTCCACCAAAGCGAAGCGGCCAGGGCTGTCTAACAAAAGCGAGAGTTGCTCTTCCAATCGACCGGTTGTTGATCCCACGGTCGGCACAAACTCGCCAAAAATCTGTTGAGCTTTCGGCAGCAGGCTGGCCGCTCCGGCAGGGTCGCCACTTTTCGGATTCTTGAGCAAAGCGTTGGCAAGGCGAACCAAGAGCCGTTGTTGCTCTTCAGGTGTTCCTGAGCATTGCTTCAACAATTGGCTGGCATACTGCACCGCGGATTTGTGCAACTGCTGTCCGGCTTCGCTTTTGTGAGCCGCGCTGATCGATTGAGTCAGCTCATTGGGAGACAGCTTGAATTCCGCGAGCAGATCGCGCGTTTCTGTTGGTTCCGCTGGTGATGTAGATTCGGACTGCCCAGATCGCGTCCACACGCTGACGATGCCATTGCAGAAACGTTCCGCTTCGATTTGTGAGGACTTGAACGTGTCCTCTTCAATCGCGGAGATACCAAACGTTCGCACGGCCGTCGGCGAAATGTCCGAGTTGGGATCACCGTCGCGCTCTCTCCAATTGAGAAAGTTGGCGCGGGCTGGCGTCACCAGTGTGTGAAATAGATAGTCGCCAACGGTTCGCAGTTGCGCGGCGAATTCCTGGTCACTCAACTCATCGCCGAGATGAATCAAATACGAATGATCAAAGGGGCGCGCCTCGGTTTCTGTTGGAGCAACACCACGCGGCTCTTTGAGCCCTGGCGTGTTGTAGTGCTGCAACTCGCGGAGCAAACTGACGGTACAAGCCTGCTGCACATCGTTGGCTTGTCGTGTTGTGCCAGTTCCGTGGAGCAAAACTCCGGTTACAGAACCCAGTTCGATGTTGTTGGCGGCACTAACTTCGCGAACGAGATACGACAAATCAAGCACGGCCCCGCTGCCGGTTCCACCGGAAGTTGATGCCACCAGCACAACATCAATTGGGCCTGCGCTGATTTGCAGCCTGGTCGCCTCACACGTCTCCGCGACGGATTCTTCCGCGATGGCCGTTTGGATCGATTCAAGGATATGTTGCCGCACTCGCTCTTGCTGATCGACCAATGCCAGGCGACCCAAGGGTCGCATGCCTTCAACCTGTCCCGTTTTTGGGATGTTGAACAGCCAGCGACGGCTCAGCCATTTGAGTGGCTTGTCTGTCTGCGTTCGTAGTTCTTTTGAGGAACGCAGCGGAATTTGAAGCACTTCGTCGTCGGCAAGTCCTGGTTCGTACCCATCTGCGCGTACGGACCGCAATGCGCGAGAGTCGGTGTCCAGATAGACCAAGGGGAATGACTTCAGCGAGTCCGCTGCGAAACTCTGCCGCAGTTCCTGCTTGAGGAAACTCAGGACCTGGCCGCCCAGCCCACCAACAGCCAAGACCAAAGTTGGTCGAAAGTTGGCGGACAGTTCTTTGCGGTTATCGGGTTGAATTGGTTTGATTTCGAGAGCGCTGTCATCCTCAGCCGCGGCCATCGTCTCAGCGTTGACGACGCGCGTACTCTTTGTAACCGCCGGCAGCGACTCATATCCCGATTTTCCGCCTGATCCGTAGCTCTGCGATGAGACCTTCTTGCGGCTGAGCGCGTCGACAAATTCGCGGCAGCCACTGAAGCGTGCTTGTGGATTCTTGGACAAAGCCCTGGCCACAACCGGACGGTCCGCCGGTGCTAAGGATGTCAAATCCGGCGTGCTGCTTAAATGTTGCGCCGTCAATTGCGCAGCTGTCCGGCCCGCAAATGGCGGCTCGCCCGTCAGCATCGTCTGATAGACGATCGCAAGACTGTATTGGTCGCTTTGTCGGCTGGGTTGGCCTTCAAAAATCTCCGGCGCGGAATACAGCGGCGTAAAACCGCCGAGCATGGAGACTCCGGCCGCGGTCACGTCTTTGGTGAGACCGAAATCGCCAACCTTCGCGTGATCGCCTAACAACAATATGTTTGCCGGCTTGATATCAAGATGTTGCAAGCCGCCACGACTCAACATGAAGTCGAGTGCATCCGCCGCGTCGCGCAAGTAGCCCAACAATTCTTCTCGCGGGATCCCCTTGAGTCCCTCTTCTCTGGCCTGCTTGAAGCGTTTCTCCATGCAGGTATCGGCCAACTCTGAAACGACGATCAACTTGCCATCGCAAACTTCAATTCGCTCGATGTTCATCAGGAACGGGTGTCGCAGTTCCCGGACCCGCTCCAGAGATTTGAGTTCGATCTCCGCTTGTTGGCCGTCGAGTTTTCCGTGCAGGATTTTTACGGCCTTGGCGAAACCGCCGGGGCCGATAGCTTTCCACACTTCGCCATAACCGCCGGCGCCAATGCTCTTTTCGAGCGTGTAGCCGGCTATCTGCAATTGTGGCTCATCCGGTGTTGCTGCATCACCGCTTAAGACGCTGGTTTTGGAGATCTCAAGATTAGTGTCCATTTGTGCCTCCTATTCCCGCTTGCGACGGATGGGATTCTCCATCGCCTGCAAGTTCGCGGGTAAAGAAGCTCTTTGCGACGCGATCAAAATAATCAGGACGCATTTCGAGTTGGAGTTCGTTGTACGTGCAAAAGTTTCGCAGCAGCAACAGCAAATCGCGCGCGTGGCAGCGACGCAGCGGACGGCGATTTGGCCGGTAGTGTTTTTCCAGCAGGTGATTCACCGAGTCCGGATCGTATTCGCAGCCGGCGCTGGCCGCGGCCAATTGGAACAGTGAATGGAACTCGTCTGTGTCCGGGTCTTTGACTTCAATTCGATAGGGAATCCGCCGCAAGAACGCTTCGTCGACAAGGTCCGCGGGGTCCAAGTTGGTTGAGAAGATGATCAACTGCTCAAACGGAACCTGGATCTTCTTCCCTGTGGAGAGAGTCAGGAAGTCATGTTTGCTTTCCAGCGGAATGATCCAGCGGTTCAGCAGTTCCGCCGGCTCAACCCGTTGACGTCCGAAGTCATCGATCAACAAACACCCGCAGTTGCTTTTCATCTGCAGTGGTGCTTCGCTGATTTTGGAGACCGGATCATGGCTGATCTCAAGGTTGTCCATCGTCAACTCACCACCGACGACGACAGTGGGACGACGGACCCTGATCCAACGCTTGTCAAAATCGCTTGACGAAGCGTGCGCTTCCGCAGAAGCCGGACGATGGTATGCGGGATCGTAGACAGTGATGATCTCGCGACCGTCAATGACTGCATGCGGAAGCCAGATCGACTGACCGAAACATGCGGTGATTCGATTGGCCAGCGTGGACTTACCATTGCCGGGAGCCCCGTAGAGAAACATGCCGCTTCCGGAGTTTACGGCAGGTCCCAACAGTTCCAGCAAATCGCTTGCTACGGAGACATCGTGGAAGGCGTCCGCAAGATCCGATCGCCGAATGGCTTCATCACCAATCGCTTGGGCTTCAACGGAGATCACATAATCCATCAATGGCACCGGCGCAGGGCCAACATACGCCGACTCTTGATAGAAGGACCGTGCTCGCGAACGTCCATCATCGGTCAGCGTATACACGTAGTCATTCAACTGGCCAGCGCCGCTGTGAGTGACATACCTGCGCGAACGCAGACGATTCAGCGTGGACTCGACGATGGTGAAGGGAATGCAAATCTCAGCGGCAATTGTGCGACCACTGGCGTCACCGTTGCACAGCAGCCATTTGCAGATCAGCGCTTCCAGGAACGGTTCGGACAGTCCCAACTCGCCAACCGATTGCGGCTCGGTCGGCCAGTATTTTTCGCCTGCCAGCAAAGCCGCAAGCAGAGCCGGATCCGGCCCTTGGACTTTTTCGCTGGTCGTCGAGATCATGCTTCCCTCCTTACGAGCAATTACTCGCTCTCCGAAGAGGAAGACGGAAGCCAATGTTCGGCCGGGTTGGGCTTACCGAATAGGTAGCCCTGGCCGTAGAGGAATCCAACCTCACGGCAGATGTTGCTGACCTCTTGCGTTTCGATCCCTTCGGCAAGTGGCACGACGCCCAGGTCGACCACCATCTTGACGAGCGCCGCAATGGTTGCGATCCGCTGTGGCGAAGCCGAGTCGAGGTCTTGCACTAACTTGATGTCAAACTTGACCACATCCGGCGGCACTTCGGCGAGTTCAGCCAAACGCGCCTGGCCCGATCCGAAGTCATCGTATGCCAGGCCCATTCCTAAGGTCGTCAAGTGTTGCCGCAACTCGCGCAAGTCCTGCATCGAGGCAATCGCGGACTCGTGAACTTCCAAGACGCACGAGACATTAGGAAACTGAGCGCGCAGTTCCGTCAGCGACGCCAACAACTCCGGCGTCCCAATTTCTTTGGGATGCGTATTCAAATAGTAATGCAGCCTTTGGCCAAGCGACGGCAAAGCCTTGAGCGCTTCCCAGCGGCACACGGTGCTGAGTTGAGCCTCCGAAGTCCGCTGCGCTGCAATGCGGAACATCTTGGCCGGCGTCTCCAGCCCCACCAGTCGGCTCCGCGAAAGCACTTCGTAACCCAAGCGGGCTTCGTCGCTCAAGCGGACAATCGGTTGAAAGAACGGATCAATCGCAGGCTTTGTGATCAACTTGTCAAACTGCACTTGGGCAATCGCCGTCTCCGCGGACGAAGTCGCAATGGTGGCGGTCGCCGGCTTCTGCTCACCGGAATGAACGGTAAACATCGCGCTGCCAAAGTGCAGGATGTCGCCATCGCGCAACCCGGTTAGCGCCTTGATCTGACGTCCATTCAGCAACGTTCCGTTGGTGCTCCCCAAGTCGCGAACATAAATCTCATCTTCGGAAAGTACGAATTCCGCGTGCTGCCCCGAGACGCTGGGGTTGGTGATGCACAGATCGTTTTCCAGGTGTCGGCCAACTGTAAATCGCTGTTGCTTGATCACAACCGTCTGCACGGACGCATTCTCATGAGGCTGCCCGGAAAGCACCCAAGCAACCACCGTCTCCAGCGCATTGCCGCCACCGCTGGCATCACGGCTATTGCTGGCGATTTTTGAGCCATCGGTGTTCATGAACGTGCCCCCTCCTCCTGATTCTGCCCCAGGTTGTCACTCTCAATCAGGCTATTGCCGTGGGAGCTTTCCGCAGTCTTGTCACGATTGGCCACTGACCACATGTCCGCGGACATCCCCGCCCCAAATTCCAGCACGCATGGCACACCGCTGGTGCGCTTCGATTGATAGACGCACTCGTCCGCCGCGGCAAACAAGTCCGATACACAAGAGTCTTCAAAATCCGAATGCCGAACGGCCGCGCCAATTGCGGCAGAGACTTTGATCTCATGTCCGCCGTATTCAACGGTTGTCGCGGCGAGACTCGCTTGAAACCGCTTGACCGGGATCTCGATATCCTTCGGTTTGCAATCCAAACACAGGACCACAAACTCGTCGCCGCCATATCGGGCGATCACGTCATAAGATCGCAGCGTTCTTTCCAAAGCCGCGGCAACGTGCTTAAGCACTTCATCGCCGGCAAGGTGGCCGTATTTGTCATTGACCTGTTTGAAGTTATCGAGGTCCAGCACGATAACGCCCAAAGAGATGCCCGTCCGCGCGGCTCTGGCCCACTCTTCGGCTAACCGACGCTCATAGCCCAGCCGATTCATCAAACCGGTCAGCGCGTCGCAGCGCGCGGCGGCAAGCGTTGGTTCAATCCGGCGTACGCTGAGGAAGACATCATCCTTGACCGCAATGGCAACCAACGTGTCATCTTCGGTCACCGTCACGCAATCGATCTCTGACGTGAACGGCTCAGTGTTGGTTTGTGCAACGGTCGAAACTTCCGCATCAACAAATGCGCCCAGGTTCATCGATTCCCAGCGGATTCGCTCACGCTCATGTTTGGAATCGAGCCGCTCCAAGATGCGACGACAAGAGACAATCCCCGTGATCTGTCCCAGATCATTGGTAACCAGCACATAGCGATGGTTTTCGATCGCCTCGCGCACCGATCCCAACGCCGTCTCTTGGTGCAAGGCAGGCGGTGATTCAATGCTCGTCTGCGCGGCTTGGACAAGTCGTCCAGGCCGGTTCTTCGTTCCAGGTTGCGAATTCATGACGCAGGGGCAGAAAGTGTTCCACGACCGCAAGCCAATTGCGAGCTGGGCAGACCCAACGTCCAAGCATAGGTCAGATTTTGCGCAACTGCGCCTGAGTGCAACCAACGGCGACCAGTGGATTGCGGATCGCAAGAGATGATCCGTTTGAGCGCTCCCCGCCTGGGCCCGTTTGCATCCCGCACGAGCGATAGAACCCGTTTGAAGCGCACGCAATTGCAGCAGTTGGCGCAAGCCGGCGAAGTCGCGGCGAGGCGAGTTTATGAATATTGCGCGAAGATAGCGCCGATCAGCTATGCCGGCGCTAGTAGCGATTCCGAATCATCCGTGCGGAAGGAATCGCCTAATTCGCTTCCACTACTTCCGCGGAAGCGGGCACATCGGGGATCACGCCTTCGCCCAGATCTGTCTCGATGTGAATGGTGCCGGTGAATTTTCCGGCCTCATTGGCTTTGAACGTGATCGGGATCAAGTGCAGCGCTTTGGCTTCTTCCAGTGCGGCGTCCTGTTGATACTGGAAGCAGTCATCATCGCATGTGACGTCAAGAATGCGGAAGGGCTGCTTGGCGCGAACCACCAACTTTTTGGTGATCTCCTGTCCCGGCTGAACAACTCCGATGAACAACGGCGAAGGACTGACCGAAACGGCCGACTCAACTTTGCCTTCCACAGTGATCGGGAATCGGGACATGTTGCGGTCGTTGGTGACCACTACCAGTTGATCCTGCAGGTAACCGCTGGGTGCGTCATCCAGCAAACGGATCTTCACCTGGTAGCCCACCCGTCCGCCACCGCGCCGCGTCTGCTCAAGCTCGGCTTGCAGGTGAGGATTGGCCGTGCGGATGTCCACAATCTGCCAATCATTGCGTCCGGCGTATTCCAGGTTGATGGCCTTCTCTGCGATCTGTCCTTGATCAATGGTGCCAAACTCCACCTGGCCGGGGCTCAGCACAACATCGCCGCGGATGTAGCCTTTGATGTTGAGTTGGACTTCCGCGTAATACGGTTGATCAATCACAAGCGTGAGCGTCGCTTCGCGAGAGCCCAGGAAGGATGCCGTATTGAAGACAGCCAGGATTTCTCCTGTCTCATGGGTCTTCAAGGTGTTGGTGACGACTTTGGGGCTGATGCAGCCACAGCTGGACCGCACGGAAGCCACGTGAATGTCTTCTTTGTAGAGATTCTTGAACTGGAAGCGGAATTCGGACTTAGCGCCTCGGGCGACCGTGCCAAAGTCATGGCTGGTCGTGGTGAACATCTTGCGGGCCCACTCTTGAGCGCTGGCGGAATCGGCCAAAACACCCAACACAACAAGAATCGCGACACAAAGACGGGGCAGGACTCGCACGACGGCATTCCTCAAAGCTGAAGGTCTAAATCCGGAACTTGCGGGGTTCCGGTGTCCGAAGTCTTTCAACGCAAACAAGATGCGCACATCTCCTGGCCCGGGAAATTTAATCCTATGCCCTGCGCAATCTTGATGTCAACAGAATGAGTATTCCGGATATTCGGCTGAATCTAACATGTTGCTCTTGCGAGATTTCCCACGAAACAAACACGCGCTCTGTAGGGTTTAAGACCGTGAGGACAATTCCGCTCAAGGTCTGTTCCTACCGTATCGGATCGAAAGCGGCTGTTGCTTATAGGAACCTTGCGGGGGTTGGCTTCTTGCCGGACGGTTGCCGTCCCCAGATCGACGTAGATCTTGTGGCAATTGGGACTTCCGTCGAATAATATGGATGAGACCGCTTGGCAAAATGGATGACCGCCTGGCAGGATGCAGTTCGCTTGCATTGCCAGCTTTGGAATCGCCGCACGTACAGCAAAGAAATCAAGCGCAGGAACCAAACGGAGAACTTTCGGGATGAATCTTAGAATTGCGGCCATTTCTTGCTGCTTGATTCTGCTCGGTACGCTCGCCTGGGCACAACTTGCCTCCGCGCAAGACGCACCCCCCAACCCCAATCAGGGGAATCCTCCGCAGGATCCGCCGGCAACTGATCCGCCTGCCACTGATCCGCCGAGTGACCCGCCGGGCGATGCCAATCGCGGTGAGCCTGGGCAAGATGATCAAAACCAGGATGATCAAAACCAAGATGATCAGAATCAAGGCGATCAGAATCAGGGCGACGACAACCAAGACGGTGACAACCAAGACGATGAAAACGCCGAGCGTGGTCGTGGCCGCCGTGGCTTCGATGGACGCGGTTTTGGTGGCCAGGGTTTTGGTGGTCAGAATTTCGGCGGCGGTCGTCAACCAGGTCAAGACAACGAACCGGTCGTCGAGCGAGAAGGCGAGCGCTGGCGCTTCGCCTACCATGACACTCCTTGGGATTTAGTCATTGAGCAGTATGTCGAGGCCTCTGAGTTATCGTTCTATTACAAGAGCATGCCGCAGAACACGCTGACGTATGAGAACGACCGCAGAGCGTACAACCTGTCCGAATGGCTGAACTTCCTCAACAGCATGCTGATCTTTGAGGATTACACACTTGTTCGCCATGAGAGGATGCTGATCCTCACGCGGATTGACGAACTCCCCAAGCAGGTCTTGAATCCACAGACTCGCGCGATCCTGGACGGCGAAGACGCGATTGGCGACTACGAATGGGCCACGATCCTGTTCCAACTGAGCCGCTATGCCGCGGAAGATGCCCAGACTGATATTACAGCTTTGTTGGGTCCGAGCGAATTTGTGACTTCGATTCCCCGCGCGCGACAAGTTGTTGTCACTGCGATGGGCAAGAAGCTCCGCATGGCCAGCGACATGATTGATCATGTGGAAAAGCCCGGCGGCCTGGAAGACTTCCGTATCTTTACGGTCAAGAACATCTCCACCACGGAAGCCTTGAGTACGGTCAAGCGGATGCTTGGCATTCCCCAAGATCTCTTCGATACCGAGGACGGTGAAACCCGCATTGCTGAGGACATGCTGCGGAATCGCATCATCGTCAAAGCCAGCCCCAGCACGCTGGACATGATTGATAGCCTCCTCAAGAGCCTGGACCCCGAGGAATCCACCGACACAAGTATCGTCGAGCAACCGCCGCTTGAACTCAAAGCTTACGGCACCACAGGCGTTGCGCCGGCGCAGGTACTTTCCGTTGCTCAATCATTGTTGACAGGCATTCCTGGTGTTCGCCTGGGCTTGGACGAACTCAGCGGAAACCTGCTGGTGTATGCCCGAGCGCCAGAACACGAAATGGTCGACAACATGCTGGCGACCATGACGGACAAAGCCCAAAAGATGCCCCACGTCTTTCAGCTTGCTCCGAACGCTGATCCGGCCATGGCGCAAATCTTGATCTCTGGCTTGTTTAATACCGCAAACAACACGCCGACCGCTTCTTCCCCCACATTGCAGATCAACACCGCCAGCAACCAGTTGGTGATGATGGGCACGTCGGCGCAGATTACCGCGGCCGAACAAGCCCTGAAATCAATGAATTGGCTCATGGATGCTGAAGCTGGAATTGGCTCCGATGGCTACTACGTCTTCAACGGATCTCGCAACATTGTTGATGCCTACATTGGCATGCTGCGTGGCGAATACGGCACAGGCCGCATCAAGGTTGTGGTCCCCGCGGAACTCAACCGCGGCCGCGTGCGAGAGATTCCTCGGCAGGAAGATCGCATTCCGCCAGGGTTTGAGGATGCTTTCAATAACGGTTCCGCGCAGCCGACCGAAGGCGGTGCTGCCAATGAACAGCCAACGTTGAATCGCAATCGTCCTGAAGTTCCGCAGCGACAGCAATCGCCTGTCTATGAACGGCAGCATCAGCCGCAAGGCCGGATTGTTTCGCTTGTTCCGCTCAAAGGCGACCAGTATGAGCGAGTTGCTCGCAACCAAGGCTATGCAAATCAAGGTTACGTGAACTATCCCCGTCAGCAAGACCAGCGCTCGCAATACCGTGATACGCCATTACCGCGCGGACCCTTGGGTGCCGTGGCCGTTGATGGTGGCATCATCATTCGCGGACGCCAAGGCGATGTTGATGGTTTGCAGGATGTTGGCAACGACATCTTTGGCGATGAGATTCCTTCATCGAAAGATCAAGCGCCGAAACAACAAGACCCCGAAGAAGAGCATGACGCGGACTCTTGCGATGGCAACTGCCACGCATCGTCCGACGAAGAGCTGATGTACGAAACAGCATTGCAGGACGCGGCATTGCAAGATGATGCGGCTACGCAAGCTGGCGCTCCCAATGATCTGCCAGTTGGAGAACAAGTCGAGCAGCAAGCTGTTGATAATTCTGCGAATGCTGCTTCTTCGCAAGACAACGAGAATCCGGATGCCGCCAATCAGCAGCCAAGCGGCTTGGAAATCACCGTGATCGGCAACCAGGTGATTGTTCGTTCCGACGATCCCAAGATGTTGGCCGACGCCAAGAAGATGTGGGAGATGCTTGGTGGCAACAACACGGGAATTGACGGCAACCTGCCGTACATCTTCTATCTCAAATACACCGATTGCGTCGATGTGGCTGACTTCTTGAACAAGATGTTGGGCGGCGGCGCCGTGCCAGGTGGTGAAGATGCCAGCGGAGGAAACATGCTGGGGAATCTTGCCAGTGGTTTTCTGGGCGGCGGTGCCGGCGACCTGTTGGGCGGATTGATGGGTGGCGGCCAGGTCAGCTATGCGACAAGCAACCTGGTGCGGATTGTTCCGGAGTCGCGCTCCAACGCGCTCTTTGTGCAAGGTCCGCCGGAGATGATTGATTACATCACTGAAGTCCTGGCGATGATCGATCTGGAAACTCCGCCGGAGAACGATGTCTCTCGTATTCCGCAGTCCATCCCGGTGCAGTTTCATAGTGCCGAAGAGATCGCTCAGAATGTTCGCGAGATCTTTGCCAGCGAACTGATGACCTCAGGCGGAAATGGCGGAGGAGGTGGAAATCAACAAGAGCAGTTCATCCGCGCCTTGATGCAAGGCGGGCGGGGGGGTCGTGGTGGCCGAGGTCGCGGTGGCAACAATGGCGGAGGCGGTGGCAATACCGCACAAAGCGACGCCATGAAGATGACGCTGTCCGTGGACGCCGCGAACAATGCCTTGTTGGTGGCCGCGCCTCAGGAACTTTTCCAACGCGTGGAAGCCTTCGTGCAAATGTTGGATCAGAACGCTCAGCCCAACATGGAAGTTGTCCGCGTTATGCCCGTCGACGGCGTTAACCCGGAATGGGTGATTGATATCCTGCAAAACGTGATGGGCGATCGGCTGCAAACGAACGTCGCGCTGGCGCGCCCCTCAACCAATGGCAACAACAACCGCTTCGGCGGCGGAACAAGCCGTTTTGGCACAAACAACAATCGTGGCGGTGGAAACTTTAACTTCGGAAATTTTGGTGGAAACCGTGGTGGCAACACTGGCTTCACCCGGGGGAACACAGGCGGCCGAAATGGTGGTGGAAACACAGGTGGTTTCGGGCGAGGTGGCGGTGGCCGAAATACGGGTGGCTTTGGGGGTGGAGGCCGCGGAGGTCGCGGCGGCGGAAATACGGGCGGTGGACGAGGCGGCGGTGGTCGAGGTGGCGGAGGCCGCGGAGGTCGATAATCATCGCAACTTGCGCTACACGCAACTTCTTGCTGTGCGCATGTAATCTGCATTCATAGCACAGGGCCGGCTGAGTTAATCAGTCGGCCCTGATCATTTCCATTCTTGAGATGTCGCTATTGCGCGGTCATGGCGAGTTTCATGCGCTTCGCCATTTGCTCGACAACAACCGCCCGCCCTTACCGCAAGCCTTGCATCAGTCGGTTGACGTCCGCCTGGCTCGTGCCTGTTTGTCGAACGACCAATGCCGGCGTCAGGCTGTAGTAGCGAATGGTTCCTATCCCGCCGTTGATGTCCCAGGTCTCCGGGGCAATCGTGGATGTGATCAAGTCGATCAAGTCTTCGGCATTTGCTCGCGCCGCGCCACCATAAGCTTCGCCGCCGCTGTTGCCGTCACCCGCGTCGCCATCTTGCGAGCCTACCGAAAGCTTGTGCGGCAAAGATGCTTTTTGCCCCTTAGGGCGTTTCCGCTCTTGCCGGCGAAAGTCGTCAATCACAAACAACCCCAGTCGAACTAAGGAAGACTCCAACTTCTTCTGCATCTCTTCCCGCTTGTAGCGTGGCAAGCCTTCGGCAAACGCCAACTCGCGATACAAAATCGCCATCTCCGGAATCACGGCTTTCACCTGAGGTGGCCGCTCGTTGGCTTCGCGGAGCGCTGCATAGACCGCGTCCTGCAATTGGTCATCCGGGCGCGGCACATAATGAAGTTCCGGCGGTTCGCAGCGCCCATTGTTAGCACCGCCATTTTGGTTGGCGCCATTTTGGTTGCCGGGGTCATCTTGCCCAAACGCCGGCGCGGCGCTGAGCGTCAACAAGAAACAGCACGCCAGGAAAAAGCATGCCGCCAAGGCGATCAACCGCAAGCCAGCAAGTTTGAAACAACCGGCCATCCGCATGTTCCGCTCCTCGATACGCACCACGCTAACCACAACGCCAAGACCAATAACGCCAATCAGCAATGAAGAAAGCCATAAACGACAAAGCCGCAATAGCCGCCCGCCAAAAAGGCAATCCAGCCAGCCACACGACAAGAACCGCTACCGCCCAGGTTCGGGGGCATCACTTTCCGCAGACTAGCAGCCAAGAAAAAAATCGACAACTAATCCCGCACGCCAGCGGGAATTTGCGAGAATAGGCAAACCGCGTGGCCCGCTTTTCGCCAAAAACGGTCGAATCCCGGAACGCGCCGTGATGTCCGCTCGTCATAACTGGCGACGGCAAATCCGTTTTCGCCAACCAACGATTATCGGAAATCATGCGTATCGATTCGTTCTATCTACGCCTGGGTTTGGGGTTGGTTGTCGTCGCGGCACTCTGCTACTCCCTCGTGTTCGGCTTGGGCTGGCAGGGCAACCCCAATCACGCAAACCAGGCCCAGTCGGATCCGTCGCAGCTTGCGGATGAGCATGATCCGCTGGTGCAGCCCATCGCGATCGATCCGGAGTATTTGCAAGCTGTCTCCGCTTATCTGGATCCGGAAGATCAAATTGGGGCAGGCCGCGCTCACGCGCATCCGCACGGTGACCAGGTTTGCGCATCCGGCTGTGCGGCCAGCAACCATCCCACGCCGCTATTGACCAAGGACGAGTACCTGCGGCTGATCGGCGATTACGCAAACCAGCCGATGACCGAAGACAGCCCCGCGCTCGAGGCGCTGTTGTACTACGGCCGGCAGACGGAGATGTATTTGGATCGCGTCGGCCCGCAAGCTTTGGATGATCGCCGCCTGACATTCCTGCGCCGCGAACTCACACGCACGCACGCGTACGTCTCATTCCGCGTTGTCGATACCAATGGCGTGATTCGCGTTTATCTGCCGCCCACTCGCGTGGCTCTGGATATCCGGCATGAGTTCACAATGGACACGCATGAACTGCAACCGCTGGTGACCAGCGGCACCATCAAGCGTGTAGGGCTGTATCACCTTTGGCAGCGGATATGACTGGAGGGGGTCCACTGTGTGGCCGGACCGTGGTTCACGGTCCATCGAAGTGAAGATGACTGGCAAACGATGGAAACCATCTGGATTTCCAACGGAGCCAAGAATGATCGTGCCGTGGTGCAAGGTCGCGTGTTCCTGGAGAAACCCAACTTCGTTGCGGATTCTGACAGCAATAGTTCCAGCATCAGCGGCAATACTCTGCTGTCTGTCGAAAGCGGAAACGCAGCACTCTTCTATACCGATCTGGCATTGGGAGCCGGGTCGCAAGTTGACGACGTTGGCAAGTTGAATTTCGCTCCGCAAAGACTCAGCGGGCAGACCAGACTCAACGGGCAGAACAACAAGCAAAGCCCTCTGCCGGAACACACAATTGGCCCGGCAAATACAAACGGCCATGCAAACACTAACGACTCTGCAAACTCAAACGACCCTGAAGAGACGAGTGTGCCTGAAAATACGATCGGCCCCGCGGACTCAATCGACTCAGCTGGCGAGCAACATCCTCAAACTGTCTCGCCGGCCAATTCGGTGCAACGGTAAAGGCAACACGAAGCAGAGTGCTTCAGGATGGACACTCGGAAGTGAAACCAAAGAGCACTGGAAGCAAGCTTCCAGTGGCACCCGTAGGTTGGAAACGTTGCAAGACCAGAAGTTGCAAGACCAAGAAACAGAACATTGAAACATAAGCACATCAACGAATAAGCACATCAACTCGCGTAGCGTTCCCGCCCAGGGCGATTGCGCGAAACTTTGATCAGGAGAAAGAGCATGCCGCACACTCGCAAACGCAACCTGTTGTTGGTCGCCGTGATTGCCAGCGCAATCATCGCACCCACCTTGGCCACTCACGCTTCGGCCGATCCTTGCGGCATGGTTCCGCCGATCACCATTGGCGTGGTCGATCCCATCGCTCGAGTGGGCGATCAAATCACGTACGTCTTCTACAAGGACGGGATTGAAACCTTCGTGATTCGGCCCGGTTTCACCGGCAAAGTGGAAGAGTTCGGCATGTTGATCCCGTTCCCCACGCCACCGGCAATCCGCAAATCGGCCGATCAGGCCTTCCAGCACATCGCCGCGGCTGTCGATCCTCCGGAAGTCGTTGTCAATCTCAACATGCGGTTCATGCGTCGCGGCGCAGGCTTTGGTGGTGGCGGGGCTAATGTCTATTCTCTTCAAGCGAACTCGCTGGAACTCAAGAAAGAAGAAGTCAAAGTCCTGCGTGAAGAAGCGGTGGGCATGTATGAAGTTGCCGTTCTTGAAGCCGGCAGCGCGGCGGCCCTGCAACGCTGGATGGATGAACATGGCTACCAATATCCGGAAGGCATGGACGGCGCTTGCGAAGACTACGTTCAAGACGGCTGGTGCTTCGTCGCGGTTAAAACCAAGGTTGGTCCCAAAGGCAGCGTCGATCCGAAGCCCGGCATGCGCGAAGTGGATAGCTCATTGCCAGACGGCGCTTCGTTTGATGGCCACGTGCAAGGCATGGCCTTCCGTTTTCATTCGGATGAACTGGTCGTGCCCATGCGACTGGCATCGTTCAACAAGGGCGAGTTGCGGAACATCGTTTACTTGCTGACGGATAGCCCTCGCAAGATCCGCTCAATCCCGGAAGAGTATGTCGTGCGGCAACTTTCCGGCGAAGACCTGCTGCATAACCTGACCAGTCCCCTTCCGCTCCGCGTGATTGGCGGCACGGAAAAGGATATTCCCGATTGGCAGCGACAGAACCTCCCGCAACAGCGCGATCCCAAACCACACAACGGAATCGCCAGCGATTTGTTCGCCAGCGATCTGTTGGCCGTGAATGCTGGCCGCTTGAGCCATCCGCATGAAGAGATGGAAAAGATGTACCTGCGGATTGGCGAGTCCCTGATGTTACGCGGTGAGGACATTGACCGCGCCAATCACGACGCTTTGGAAGAGCAACGCAAGGCCGCTTTGGGCGAATCGCTTAAAGACATTGAAGAGATGACGCTGACGGTTGTCGACGGTGATTTTCCTCGCGAAGTCATGGCAGCCAGCAACTTGAAGTTTGTGAAGTATTCCATGCCAGCGCAGCGCAACAACGTGGAGATGTATGACGCCAAGGTCAAAGGGCCCCGTGGCAAGCTCAGCGGCAACCTCTATCTGGGCGCGCTGCCGCAACGCGAGGATAAGATCAGCTCAATGGGACAAGGAGCGGCGATTGCGTCTGCCCTGGCGCTGCTGGGATTGAGCGCGCTTGGCCTGTGTTTGTATCGCGGTTGGCGGAAGCCGGCGGTTGCGGTCGTGCTGCTCGCCTTGGCCGTGACATCGCTTTCCGCTGGCGTTGCCAACGCCCAAGCTCAGGATCAAACGGACGAAGCGACGATCCTGCGTTTGATCGCGCAGTTTGATGACGCGAAAGAAGTTGATGCCGCAACCGAGGCGATCATCAAAATCGGCGAACCGGCCGTCAAGCATCTCGCCGGTGAAGCGCTCGAAGGCGAGGAAATTGTTCGCCGTGGTTGGGCGATTGATTGCCTGGCTAAGATTGGCGGTGAAGAGGCGGACAAGTATTTGCAGCAGGTGATTGCCAACGGTGATCAGCCTGAACTGGTCCGCACTTGGGCGGTTGCCGCGCGCGTGCAGATTGCCAAAGACGTGCCCGAACTTGTTGCGTTGGCTCAGTTGGTGCCGAGTTACCCCGCGGTGGGGCGGCCCATTGGAATGCGTTTGGTTGCGGCGCTGAATGATGCTGAGAACCCGCCGACGGTGGAAGATGTGATTGAAATCACCGTCAATGTCCCGCAACTGGAGCAGACGCTCGGCGCGACGATCCTTGGTTTTGGCGTCGATCCGTTGGTTGAAGTCATGACCCAGGCGGAAAACCAACAGGTACGAAACAAAGCCGCCGGCTATTTAGGCGCGCTGGCCGGACAAGGTGACAAAGGAGTTGCGCCGGCGGTGGCCAACGTCTACAAGTTTGAAGCGGATGCGAAAGAAGTTGCCTGGAGTGGCGGCCCGTTGTGGATCCCCGGTATCCGCTGGGACCAAAACAAAGATGACGCGCACAGCCTGGTGAGCAATTTGATTCGATGGCACTTGTGGTGTGATCTGCACGACAAGAGTGGCGAGAAATCGCAAATCCACAACAACCTCCGCAGCGTGCAGTTGGCCGGAGTGGTTGGCTATCAATCACCAGGATTCCAGGAAATTGACACCGCGCAGTGGCTGCAAATCTGGGGGGCGTTGGTCGGTCAGGATGAACTGCGGAAGTTGCTGGAAGAACAGGACGCGGCGGACAACGCCAAGTTTCGAGAAGTTTTGGCCAACGCGCCCAAGAAATAGCTCAGCGGGAACCAAACAAAATTCAAGCGTCCCCTGATTTCCCTATTAATGTCTTGGGCTGCGGGGACTAAATAGCGTAGTTTGAAGTCATGAGATTCGCGGCGAGCGGGGCATCGCCGCGTTTCCTTGCGCGCTGGCGATGTTCTTGCATGAACATCCGCTTTGAATCGCAACAGCTTGGAATCCTGACAGCAAGCGAGGCATGGATATGCGTTGCGGCAATCTGATTGGTATCGCCCGGGCTATGGTCTTCGGTGGGTGGGCATTTGGCGGCATGGCATTCGGCGGTGTGGCATTCTTTGGTCTGGCTTTCCTTGGCTTGGCTTTCGGGCTGGCTTTGTTTGATCAAAGCACATTCGCGGCTGCGGCGGAATCTGTGAATGCGCCTCAAGACGAGGACGCTCAAGACAAAGTGGACGTCTACGGCGATCCTTTGCCCAAGGGCGCGATCGCTCGACTGGGAAAAGTTGGCGCGGAAGCCGGCGAGGAAGAAGCGCCGCCTTACCACACGCACACCGTCCAGGATGTGCAGTTCTCCGCCGACGGCAAAATGGCCGCCACCTGCGGTTTGGACCTGGACGTGCGGATTTGGGACCCGGCCACTGGCGAACAGTTGCATCACTTTGCGAACGCCACGCATCCATTTGGTTTTTCGCCCGATGGCAAGTACTTCCTGTACACGGCCATTGCTGGCTTTTCCACGCAAGAGCTGCGCGTGTGGGATTTTGAAACAAAGCAAGATGTTGGCAAGACCAGCGAGCCTGTCGACACGTTCGCGTTTCGCAAGTCCGATGGATTGCTGCTGAGGGCATTCAACGGAAGATTGACGACGTGCCGCTTGCCGTCTTTGGAGAACGCCGGGCTGCAGCGGCCATCGTTCGCGCGGATCTTGGCGATCTCGCCTGACGGGGAATACATCGTCAGCGCGGCATCGGAGACTGTCGGCGAGATTCGCGTTTATCGCAGCGGACAATCAAGCTCGATGGTCAGGGCGATTCCGTTGGGAGCGCGCGAACGTGCGCGACGGTTGCGGGTTGCGGTCTCGCCGGATAATCGGATGTTGGCCGTGGCCGGTGATACGCATGTGATCTTTGTTTGGGAGTTGGCGACCGGGACGCAACTGCATCGCTTTATTGGGCATCGCCGCGATATCCATGACATTGAGTTTTCTCCGGATGGGAAGTTTTTGGTCACCGCCGGGTTGGGGGCTTCGGCCAGGATTTGGAACTTGAGCACTTGGAAGGAAGTCGAATCCCACATTGAGCAGGCGGAAGAGATCAAGGCGATTGCCTTTGCTCCTGATGGTTCGCGTTTGGCCACGGCTTCCAGCGACCGCACGGCGTTGGTGTGGGAGCTTGCGCCGGACCTGGCGGAGACCGCCCAGCCGCAGCCGTTGACCGCGGAGCGATTTGACAAACTGTGGCAAGACCTGGCCAGCAATGAGCCCAACTTGGGCTTTCACGCGGCGAGTGAGCTGTTTGCGGACATGCCGACGGCTGTCCCGCTGATCCAGGAGCGCATCGATGAGATCTTGCAGCCATCGCAATCGGCGAAGATCCAGGATTTGATCGCGGACTTGGACTCCGACGAGTTCATGGTTCGCGAGCAGGCGACCGAGGAGCTGATCCGCTTTCGCGATGTGGCGATTGACGAACTCAATCACGCCTTGCAAGAGACGCGTTCCCCGGAAGTGAAGCACCGCATCAAGCGCATCTTGAGCACGCCGGAGGACAAGCCGCGTTTTTCTCCGCTGGAGACCGCGCGGATGGTCCGAGTGATTGACCTGCTGGCCAGAGATGGCGGCGAAGAGTCCATCGCGCTGCTGCAGACGCTGGCGAAGGGTTTCCCCTCACGCGAGATCATGCGTGCGGCGCAGCTGGCGCTGGCTGAGTTTGGTGATTCCGGCGGCGAATGAAGAGATGGCTCCGACAAGTAGCGATTTCTAACGCCGATTGCTTGCCGCGAGCCCGCCGGCCGTGCAAACTGAACCTGGGATACGATGACGCCTTGCTCGCCACGTTTGGGGTTGTGGATGAACTTGCTTGCTAACCAGTGCCGGTTGAGCATCAGACCAGATTTGCTCTCTTCTGGTTCGCTCTTGCCAGGAACGCTTTTTCTCGTGCTGATGCTTGCTTCTTGTGCGTCAGCACAAGCGGCGCAGGCGCAAGTTCCGAGGTCCGACGCGCCTGTAGCTTTGGAAATTCGGCAAGAGTTGATTCATCCAGACAGTACCTACAGTGACATCTATTTTCAGTTTTCGCCAGATGGCACCAAGCTGATCGGCGGAAGCTACGCCGGCAGCGTAGTTGCTCTGTGGGAACTTTCTTCAGGTCGGCTGATCTCAACAATCAAAGCCAAACCGGGCTTGCGACGCAGCGGCGACTATTTCCATATCGCGCCCGATTGGAAGACGGTCTATGTCGCCGACTATCGAAGTTCTCTCGAATTGATCAATAAAGACAGACGCCGCTTTTCATTTCAAGGTTACGTTCGCGCGTGGAACTTGGAGACCGGCGAACTCATGCAGACCTATAAGCATGATCCCGAGCGCGGCATTCTCGGCATGGAGCTGTTCCGGACGGTGAGCACTTCGCCACGTTTGCGGAGCTGCCAGGCGATTATGAGATGTCACCCAAGCGCGCGGTCAGCATTTGGAATGTCGCTGACGGAACTTATTGGGATCTGCCTTCGGGATTTGACTATGTCAGCGGCGTTACACCTCAAGGCGAGGTGATGGCTTATCGCCATGGGGAAGGGGAAGATGCCGATGAATCCGAACTGCACGTGATTGACCCGGTTTCACTCGAATCGCGATTGACCTTCAAAACGCGCCAGGAGGACTTCGAAGGATTTCATGTCAGGTCGTTTACACCTGACGGAAAGCTCATGGTCGGAACAGCCGGTTACTACTTACAAAAAGAACCGAAGCTGGTGTGGGAAAACGAAATGGTCTGGTGGGACGCTCGCTCAGGCAGGGAAAAAAATCGTTTGCTCGTCGGTCGCAACATTTATCTGGCTCAGGAATGTCATTCGCAAGACAGCAAATGGATGGCAGTAGCAAACTCGCGTGCTCCCCAGCTTGAACTCTACATGTTTCGCCATACCGATCAGACGTTGCAGCATACAATTCCCCTCGAACAAGCCGAGGAAGCGTCAACACCCTTTGCGCAGCGTCCTGTGTTCAGCCCTGACGGAGAACACGTTATCGTCGTCGTGAACGACGCGCCGAAAGGCGCCAACGACCGCATGGATCCCTCCAAGTATCCCCGACCTCGCATCTATGTGATCAGTGTCGAGCAGGGCAAGATCATCAAGACCTTCCTCGCGCCGAGAGGTTGGGCCATTTCCCCGCAGTTCAGTCCGGACGGCAAGTCCTTTGTCATCAGCGGCCACCGCAAAGTGATGTTCTGTGACTGGGAAGCCATGCGGAAGGAATTCAATTAGCACAGTTGCGTGAGCTAACTACGCCTGGGCCGCGCAAATGCCATGCTCGCGAATCTCTGACCGCCCGATAGAATGACATGCGGTTCAAATTGTTCCTTTGCTGCTTGTCTTGCTATGCAGGATTCGCCCTCCAACTGGCTGTTGCTCAACCCGGCGGATGATGTCGCGGTGGCGGTTCGCGATTTGCCCTCAGGCACCGTCGTTGTGCATGGCTCCGCTGAGTTTCCCGTGACGGCCGATATCCCGGTGGGGCATAAGTTTGCCGTGCAAGCGATTCGCAACGGCGCGGCAGTCCACAAGTATGGACAGGTCATCGGGCTGGCGACGGCGGACATTGCCCCCGGTGATTGGGTGCATACACACAACCTTGGCTTGCCGGAGAAGCGAAATACGGCGCGAGCGTCCGAGATTCAAACCGCGGCATTGTCAGGTCAGGCCGATAGCAAGAGTTCATCAAAGCCGGAACAAACGCCCACCTTCCAAGGTTACCGCCGCGGCAATGGCAAAGCCGGTACGCGAAATTACATCGCGGTGGTTTCGTCGGTCAATTGCTCGGCCTCGGTCAGCCGCTTCATCACCAGCCGCTTCCCAACCGAGGAATTGCGACAATATCCCAACGTCGATGGACTGTTGCCGCTCACGCACAAAGGAGGCTGCGGAATTCAGTACGATGGCGAAGCCCATCAGCAACTTGCCCGGGTGCTGGCCGGTTTCGCCCTGCACCCCAACATCGGAGGCTTTCTGCTGGTGGGGTTGGGCTGCGAGAC
>CALJLD010000235.1 GCA_937982665.1 uncultured Planctomycetales bacterium | reverse complement strand
GAACTCGATCAACCGGCGGTTACGACAGACATCATGGTCGGTTTTCCCGGCGAGACCGAGGACGAATTCGCGGACACCCTGCGCGTGGCGGAGGAGGTCGGCTTCTCCAAAATCCACGCCTTCCCGTTCAGCCCCCGCAAAGGCACTCCTGCGGCCGAAATGTCCGAACAAATCCATGGCGACATCAAGTCGGACCGCATGAATCGCTTGCGCGAGTTGGAGTCGCAATTGCGCGAGCGCTACTTCCGCTGTTTGATTGGCAGGCGTTTGGAAGTCTTGGCCGAAGCGCCAGTCGAATCAAACGAAAGCCACAACCCCAACGCAACATTCCTTGAAGGCACAACTTGTCGTTACACGCCATCAAGATTTCAAGCAGAGTTGCATGACTGCGGTCGGCTGTTGCCCGTCATCGCGAGAGAGTACCAGGAAGGTCGGCTCTTGTGCGATTCGCTGCCTACCTCCTCGCAACAACCCGCCAGCGCATAGCGCTATTGCCTTCACCTTGTTGAGTGATAACTCATTCTCATGTTCGAAACCTTCGAACACACCGCCGACCTTGGTTTGCGTGTCAACAGCGAGACGCAGAGCGGACTGTTTGTCGATGCGGCGCGCGGACTGTTCTCGATGATCGTACCGGAACTCACTTCGGTTGAGTGTCGTCACAGCGTGCCGATTACACTCGACACTGATGAACCGGACTACCTGCTCTTTGATTGGCTCAACGAGCTGTTGTATCTCTTTGATGCTCAGCGGTTACTGTTCTCCAAGTTTGAAGTCGACATCGACGAAACCGGGCTGTCCGCGCTCGCCCATGGCGAAGTCTACGATCCGCTGCGCCATGTGCTGGAACACGAAGTCAAAGCCATCACCTATCACGGCCTGAGCCTGCAACAAGTCGATAAACGCTGGCAGGCCGAGTTGATCGTGGATATTTAGACCCCGCGGCGCCCAACGCTCGCATTTCGCTGGTTATACTCAGGCCAACCCTGGAGAAAAACCATGCGAAACGTTCTTGGCTCACTTGCTGCGCTCGTCGTTGTTGCAGCTTCTTGCTCACTCGTAAGCATCGCCAACGCAAGTGAACCCTTTGACTTGCTGTTGGCCAACGGTCGCATCATGGACGGCACCGGCAATCCTTGGTTCGCCGCCGATATCGGCATCAAGGATGGCAAGATTGTCGCCATCGGCCAGTTGGACCAGGCAAACGCCACACGAGTGATTGACGTCAGCGGCAAAGTTGTTTCGCCGGGATTCATTGATATTCACAGCCATGCCGAAGATGGCCTTGTTCACGATGACGCTGAACGCCGCGCGGCGCCCAACCTTGTCTCGCAGGGAATCACGACCGTTGTTGTCAATCAGGACGGCTACGGTCCCGCTTCGCTGACGGAGCAGATGGCCGAACTCCGTGCCAAGGACTTCGGCCCGAATGTCGCGCTCATGATTGGCCACGGCAACGTTCGCCGGGACGCGTTGGGCGAAGACTTCCAACGAGCCGCCACGGAAGACGAAATCAATCACATGGTCGCGCTCGTTGCGCAGGCTATGGACCGCGGCGCGTTCGGCTTCTCCGCTGGCTTGGAATATGTCCCCGGCCGCTGGAGCAACACGCAAGAGATTATCGCCATCGTCAGCGAGGTCGCCAAACATGACGGCGTCTACATCCTGCACGAGCGCGCTTCCGGCGCGGACCCGATGTGGTACATCCCCAGCCGTGACGAACCTAATCCGCCCAGCATGCTCGATAACATTAGCGAGCTGATCGAAGTCGGCGAAGTGACAGGCGGACGGGTTGTCGCCACACACATCAAGGCCCGAGGTCTCGACTTCTGGGGCTCCAGCGCGCGAATGATCGAAATGATCAACAACGCCCGCGCTCGCGGCGTGCGAATCTACGCGGACCAGTATCCGTACAACACCAGCGGCACGGACGGTTCTATTGTCCTGATCCCGAACTGGGTGAGCGAGTTTGGCCAAAGTGATGAAGAACGCGAGGACCGCCAGACGCAAGACAATCAACAACAGGACGCAGCAGCTCAATCCGGCACAAACAATTCGCAACAGCGCGGTGGTCGAAGAGGCCGCGGTGGCCGCCCTCGCCGCGAACCGGCAGCAGCTTTGGAAGCCGTACTGGCGGACGAAAAAGCCAAAGCCGATCTGCAAATGGATGTCGAGCATGCGATCCGTCGCCGTGGCGGTGCGGAGAACATTGTCATCATGGAACACCCCAACGAAGAACTGGTTGGCAACAGCATCGCGGAAGCGGCCGAAGAACTTGGCAAGTCGCACTTTGAGATGGTCCTCGCCTTGCAGTTGGAAGGCGACCGTTCGCGTCGCGGCGGCGCTCGTCTCCGCAGCTATTCCATGTCGGAGGAAGACCTGGAAGCCTTCGCCGCGCAGCCATGGTGTGCGACGTGCACGGACGGCAGCATTGCCGTGCCCACGGACCGCGGCAGCGTTCATCCGCGTTACTACGGAACCTTCCCCCGCAAGATCCGGCACTATGCCATGAAACGAGGCGTGCTCTCCGTGGAAGACGCCGTTCGCAGTTCAACATTGCTCCCCGCCCAGATCATGGGCATGCGAGACCGCGGCCAAATCCGCGAAGGCCTGATCGCTGACATTGTCGTCTTCGATCCGGAAAACATTCGCGACGTGGCAACCGCCTTTCAGCCGCATCAGCTCAGCCAAGGCATCGAGCATGTGCTCATCGGCGGTGAGTTCGTCGTTGAAGACAGCCAACTCACCCGCGCAATGCCGGGCGAACTACTGTTGCGACACAACAGCACCGCAGTTCCAGCCGGCAACTAGCCTGTGAACTTGGCTGTCCGCACGGGAACGCCTCGCGACAGCCGGATTTTTCCCCAAGTCTTTGGTATCCTGGAAAGAGCGAACCGAAAGCCACAAGCAGCAATCACACACATCGCCGCTATGACTCCCCATAGACTCCATCAACAACATATCCTTCGTCGCACGTTCCTCAGTCAGGCGGGGCTCAGTCTCGGCTCGGCCGCACTGGCCAGCATGATGGGGCGAGATGCATTGGCCCTGGCCCGCGACTCAAGAACAACGCCCGATCCCGCCACCGACAAATACACAGGACTGGCCGGCTTTCCCCATCACACGCCCCGGGTGAAGCGTGTGATCTGGCTCTGCATGGCCGGCGGCCCTTCACACCTGGAGACGTTTGATTACAAGCCCAAGCTGGCCGAGATCGATGGCCAGCCGATGCCGGAGAGTTTCACCAAAGGGCAGCCCATCGCGCAGTTGCAGGGACAGAAACTCAAAGCCCAAGGCCCACTCACCGGCTTCAAACAATATGGCGAGTCCGGACAATGGGTTAGCGACTTCCTCCCCTGGCAGGCGAAGATTGTCGACAAGCTCTGCATCTTGAAATCGCTGGTCACGGAGCAGATCAACCATGACCCGGCTCACACGTTCATGAACACCGGCACGGCCATCAGCGGTCGGCCATCGATGGGTTCGTGGATCAACTACGGTTTGGGAAGTGAGTGCGATGACCTGCCCGGCTTTGTGGTGCTCACCAGCCGCGGCGGGCGCAACCCGCAACCCATTGCCAGCCGACAATGGGCCAGCGGCTTTCTGCCCAGTCGCTTTCAAGGTGTTGAATTCAACTCCACCGGCGATGCCGTTTCGTATCTCGCCAATCCGCCCGGAGTGTCGTCACGCCAACAACGCAAACTGCTTGATGCTATCAACGGCCTCAATCAGCATCGCAACGAACAGATCAATGATCCGGAACTCGCCACGCGGATTTCCGCCTATGAGATGGCCTTCGCCATGCAGAAGTCCGTGCCGGAACTGATGGACATCTCCGGCGAATCCCAGAACACGCTCGACATGTATGGCTGCCAGCCGGGCGATGGAAGTTATGCCTACAACTGTTTGCTCGCGCGACGTCTGGCCGAACGCGGCGTCCGCTTCATTCAGCTTTATCACCGCGGCTGGGATCACCACGGCGATCTCGTCCGTTACATGAACACCTGCTGCGGCCTGACCGATAAGCCCACCTGGGCACTGCTGACCGATCTAGAAGAGCGCGGCATGCTGGACGAAACGCTCGTCATCTGGGGTGGCGAGTTCGGCCGCACGCCCATGTTCCAAGGCAAAGGCGGACCCGGCCGTGACCACCACATCAAAGGCTTCACCATGTGGGCAGCCGGCGGCGGCATCCGCGGCGGCACATCGTACGGAGCCACGGACGAACTCGGCTACAACGCCACGGAAAACGTCGTCCACGTCCGCGACCTCCACGCCACCATGCTGCACATGCTCGGCATCAACCATGAACGCTTCACGGTCAAACACCAAGGGCTGGACATGAAGCTGACCGGTGTAGAGAAGGCGCGGGTGGTGAAGGAGATCTTGGCGTAGGGAATGAATTCGTGAATGAAGATTGCGAGTTAGCCGATGAGCCATCTCTACATGAAGGTTGAATGGATTCACGATTTTGAAGGTGACCCGATTTGGATCTACGCCGAGTTAGACTCGGGCCGGATGGAAACCCGGAAAGTTGAAATCTACAAGAACGGACGCTGCGATAGAGCTGGCGAAGGCGGCAGCAGTGGAGAAACCATGCTTGGCATTTGGCCCTACCCATCGCTAGAGGAAATTGCTGCGGACCCACAATTCAGACCAGCGTTGATTAGCAAGGCCGAGTTTGAAGCCGCTTGGCATCGCTGCATGCCCTAATCGTAGGCTGGTCAACTCAAACGACTTCACGGATTGCACGCCATTTGCAACGCGTTCCTCTCCAAACCCTCTTGGTAGCAACGATGGCGACAATCCACGGAACAGAGCGAGTGTCTGCAATTGTCGGCCGCTGGAATCCAGCAGACTTGGCATTTGTTGTTTCACTCGAATACCTTGCTGAGACGGCAGAGAGTGAATCAACTCTAACTCTCGCTGGTGAGATTTTGGGGTAGGGGTCAAGCATTGCACTATCGCGGCCTTATCATTGACGATACGAATCCGCCACCCACGGCAGCGCAACTAACGGCTGTCGAACAGTCGCTCGGCTGTAAATTGCCAGAGGACTACCTGCAGTTCCTTAACACGTGCAACGGAGGGACTGCGGAATATGAGATCGAAGCGACATTCGACGACGGCCATTCAGAATCTCTGTCGTTCAGCGAGATGTTCTCGGCAGCGACACTGCTCAGCGAGTTGGCTGAAGCTCGGCGGATGGAGGGGTTCCCAGCGCGGTGTGTGCTGCCGATCGCAAGAGGCGGCGCAGCGATGCTCTACTTAGACTTGCAGTCTGGTTACGAGGTTGTTGCCTTGGCAGAAGGCCTTCCAGCTTGGACAGGATTGCGACAAGAAAACTCGCTCGTCCACGTCGCGGATTCGTTCAACGCGTATCTCGATGCGCTCTATATCTCCGACGAAGCCGTCATCCACTGCATCAAGTACTTTGATCCCAGGTACAATGTGCCTGAAGCTATGGCCGAATGGTTTGACACACGAGCTCATGATTGGCGGACAAGACACGCCAAGATTTGGCAGGAGCATGTTGTGAAGCGTTCAGAGAACGGATAGGGAGGTGCCGTGATGTCGATGCCATTTTTTGATTACGTGTTCCATTGCACATCGTGCGATATCTCCAGTGATCGCTACAGCCTGTATCCTTTCCCAGCGTTGTTCGAGTCGGACATCCGTTTACCGACATGGAGTGTGAAACACAAGTTTTGGGGACATTGCGGCGCAGGCTTGAGTCTTGAGCAACGAGCGACCCTTGAGGGAGACAGTGACGAGTTAATAGCCTTTGCCCGGTCGATCTCTTCGGAGCACTACGTTGTTGGCGTACCAGTGTGGATTGGCAGCGGCGCGGACAGGAAACTCACTATCACGCCTGAGCCGCAGTGTCCCTACTGCGGCCAGCTCTGCGAGGTCATGGCATTCCCTGATGGCCGGCGAGAACCGGGATCAGTCGATTTCACCTTTGATTCTGTCGAGGACTTTCGAGTAGTGCCGATTGCGCGAGTCGAGTTGTCCGTTCGCACACTTGCTCTGTTGCGAAGACGGAACATTGTCACGCTAGGAGAACTGGAAGATAAGCGAAACAGCCTGTCGGAAGACGATAAGTGCTCCGATTCGGTCCTGCGTGAAATCGACGAGTTGCTTGCGCACAAACCCGATAAGGAGAGGCTGAATTAGTCTTGCGAACGGTGGGTGGCATGGCCATATCGCGCAGCAGGATGGCCATGAATGCGGCGTCGTCCTAGATCGTTGCTTGAGCGATAATAGACCAGGGTCCGAAGTTGCGCATGGGTGCCACGGGTAACTTGTTACCCGTGCTGTTTCGGGCAACGTTTGGTGTTATCACACTCGTACATCATCTTCGTTCTGGAAGATTGAGAACCCACAAGCCGTAACGCTGATATCCACCCTGCTCGCAACTACGTTGCTCTAAACGTGGACATGCCACTCAGTTGTTGTGCAGATCGCAACAGCCACAAAGATCATTCGGCACACAGCCATCCCAGAGCACGCAAAGGCGCTGATGACGAGTGCGCGCGATGCAGGCGCGATGAAGTGTTTAAGTAATCTGCATCATCAGTTGCGCCGCCCCCTCACCCCAGCCCTCTCCCCCACAGGGGAGAGGGGGCAAGATGTGTCGCGCGCATGCGTCATATGATTTCTGGTACTCAATCTCGCTGGCGCCGAGCGGTTCGTTCTTCGCCGATCTGAAGTTGAGGACACTGGCAGACTTCGCTTGCCAGCGGCACCCGCCGCAGCACCAAGTCATGTTCGTTCAGCCCACAACGTTTAGCTCAACGCATTCATGGTCACCCATGCTGCGCGATGTGACCATGCCACCCGATGCCACTCAAACGTCATTCCCGCGGAGGCGGGAATCCAGTTAAGTTCAAAGTGACTTGTCTCGCATCATTCTAAGCATGGGATATGTTGCTTTGTCATTCGTTGTTGCTTCACCCGGCGTCATGGCGCGCCAGTGACTGGATTCCCGTCTGCACGGGAATGACGGGAGGCGCGCGCTCTGCCACAAAAGCTGTTCATTGGGAAAGAGCAGTTTTGAGGTTGA
>CALJLD010000234.1 GCA_937982665.1 uncultured Planctomycetales bacterium | reverse complement strand
GCAACCCCCTCGTGGCCTCGCTGATCGACTTCCTGGGCATCGCGATCTATATGAACGTGGCACTGCTGCTCTTGCCGAAAGTGGCCGGTTGAGCAGGTGCGATTTTTGTTGGGCGTGCTATCCCATAGTTCCAGGTGTTTTCAAGCGTTATTCTCTCCCTCATGCTTTCCGCGGAGAACTTCCACGCGATTGTCAGTGGCCAGCGGCGCGATGTGCGCGCGAAGTTGTGGCGGTGCGCGCTGCGGGTGCTTGAGACTCCATACGCCTGGGCGATGAAGATTCGCAACCGGCGGTATGACCGTGGCTCGGCCGAGAGCATCGCCGTGGATGTTCCGGTGATCAGCGTCGGCAACATTACCTTGGGTGGCACCGGCAAGACTCCGGCCGTGGAATGGATTGCGCGCTGGCTGCGACAACATGACGTGCGCGTGACGATCGTGAGTCGCGGATATGGCGCGGAAGAGGGCGCGCGAAATGACGAGGCCCTGGAGTTGGAAGAGAAACTTCCTGATGTGCCCCACGTGTTGAACTCGGACCGCGTGGCCGGCGCACAAATGGCCATCGAAGAATTTGAGACCCAGTGCATCTTGCTGGACGACGGTTTTCAGCATCGGCGCATCCAGCGTGATCTGGATATTGTCTTGCTGGATGGCTTGCAGCCGTTTGGATTTGACCATGTGTTTCCGCGCGGCCTGTTGCGCGAGCCGCTGTCAGGTCTCGCCCGAGCTGATGTGATCTTGTTGACCAGGGCCGATACCTTGGAAGAGAACCGGCGGTTGGAAATTCGTCGCAAGGTTGATCAGGTCACTGGCAAGAATGAATACCTTTGGCTGGAAGCTGCGCATCAGCCTCAGGCGTTGCTGACTGCAACCGGGAACGAAACTCCGCTTACAGACGTCAAAGGCAAGCAGGTCGCAGCGTTTTGCGGCATCGGCAATCCTGATGGTTTTCGCCACACGCTGGAAACCCTTGCGGCCGATGTGGTCGCGTTTCGCACATTTGCGGACCATCATTCGTACAGTCGTGGGGACATTGAGGACCTGGCCAACTGGGCCCAAGATTCCGGAGCGGAGTTCGTTCTTTGCACGCACAAAGACCTTGTGAAAGTTGGTCTGACGGAGCTTGGCAACGTTCCGCTTTACGCCGTGAGAGTTGGCCTTCAATTCCTCAATGACTCGTCCGCATTGGAAGGGCGGCTACACTCGCTCCTGGCCAATCAAACAGACGAATCTCCGCCGACAGACGCGGGGTAGACTTCTGTGTGGTCCGGCCATGACGATTCAAGCGAATTTGCCGGCCAGAAACACGCGGAATGCCGGTGTTCGCTAGGTTTCGCGCGTTGGGGCTGTTAAAGTTAGAGATGCTTTGATCGTTCGGCGATCTCGTACACCGCCGACGCATTTGCAAGAAAAGTTCGCCCCTCGCAACTCGATCAATCCACGTGTTTGAGCGGTTCTTTAAGTCAGACGGGAACGAGTCCGGCGGGATGTTTCGCGACATCCTCACGCCGTTGTTTGCGTTGCGGATGGTGTTCTTGTTCGTCGCTTGTGCGCTAGCGATTGTCATCTTTCGCGAAAGCGACCCCAGCGGTTTATCCGAATCTGAAAAAGGTCTGGATATCCAGCAACCATGGCTCGTACTCGTGGCTGTAGTTGTCTTGTCCGTTGGCATCGTCGTCATAGATACCTTTGTCCGCAAGAAAGAGATCGACACGATCTCGGCCGTATATTTCGGACTGATTGTTGGGCTGTTCTTGACGTATGTTGCCGGCCTGGTCCTGAGCCCTTTTGTCGAAATCACGACCACCGATCCTGAAATCAAAGAAAACCGGCTCGTTGCGGTCCAGTTGGTCATTGGATTGATCCTTTGCTACCTCTGCGTCAGCGTCCTGCTGCAAACCAAGCATGACTTCCGCTTCATTATTCCTTATGTCGAGTTCGCCAAAGAGGTCAAAGGGGCGCAGCCGTACCTGCTGGATACCAGCGTGATCATCGATGGGCGGATCATTGACGTGGTTGACACGGGCATTCTCAACCATCAGATCATTGTGCCGCGGTTCGTGCTTTCCGAGTTACAGAACATCGCCGATAGTTCCGACCGGATGCGTCGCGGCAGAGGACGGCGCGGTCTGGATATGCTCAACAAACTCCGCGGCATGGATAGCGTTGATCTGCAAATCTATGATCGGGATCATGCCGAGTTGCAGGGCCAGCCGGTCGATTTGAAGCTTGTCCTCTTGGCCAAGACGCTGGGAGGGCAGGTTGTCACTAACGATTACAACTTGAACAAAGTCGCCCGGCTACATGACGTGACGGTCATCAACCTGAATGACATCGCCAACGCGCTCAAGCCGGTGTTCCTGCCTGGCGAGCAAATCAACGTGCGTGCGGTCAAAGCCGGCGAAGAACAACATCAGGCGGTGGGCTACCTGGATGACGGCACCATGGTCGTGATTGAAGGAGGGCGGGACCACATTGGCAAGGACGTCCACCTTTCCGTGACCAGCGTGCTACAAAAAAGCGCGGGGCGAATGATCTTCGGCAAGTTCGAATACGAAGTTGGCGGCGAACCATCCGGCAACGGATCTTCCGAAACGGCTTGAAGGTCCGGAACGCAGCGAACCTCACTGTCGTTCGTCTTCACGGTCTTCGCATTTAGGAAGCATCATGCGATTGCTCAAGACCATCATTTCGCAAATGGCAAGCGTAGTGTTTGCCTGCCTGGCCTTGGGCTTATTTACTTCCGCGTCGCGCGCGAACGATATCGTCACGTTCCGCTCGGACGACAAGCCATTCACGCTCACAGGACGAGTTCTGGTTGAAGCGCAAGACGGCGGCTTGCTGTTTCAAGGGCGAGACGGCGCAATCTACAACATCGAGTCTGACGATTTGCTGCAGAAGTCGTCGGACGAAACGCCTTTTGAGCCCATGACTCAGGAGGAGATTGCCGCGAGCGTCTTGGCCGAATTGCCAGAAGGCTTTGAAGCTTACACCACGGCCCACTACGTCATTTGCCACAAGACTTCGCCGGCCTATGCCCGATGGTGCGGCGGCTTGTTTGAGCGATTGGCCGCCGCCTTTGATAACTATTGGTCGCGCGTTCCCCGCAGCCTGGAAACGCACGAGCCAGAGTTTCCCCTGGTGGCGATTGCGTTCCCCGATAAGGAGTCGTACGTCAGCTTTGCGGAAGCGGAAGTGGGCGCGGCCGCGGAGAGCATGATCGGATACTTCAGCCAACGAACGAATCGCGTAGTGATGTACGATCTCACTGCCGCGGCGTCGAGTGTTGATCGCGGTCGAATCTCCGAGCGTGAGATCGTTCGCATTCTTTCGCAACACAACGGCGGATTAACCATTGCCACGGTGATTCACGAGGCAACGCATCAAATTGCGTTCAACTCCGGCGTGCAGATTCGCTTTGCGGACAATCCCGTCTGGCTGACCGAAGGCATGGCGATGTATTTCGAGACGCCGGACCTCCGCAGCCGCAGCGGATGGCGAACCATCGGTGCGGTCAACAAACCGCGGCTCGCGGGCCTCAAGAACCAGCTTGCCGAATGGAACGCGACCGACCTGGAAACGATGATTGCCTCGGACGATTTGTTTCGCCAAACCGAAACCGCTCGCGTTGCCTACGATGCCGCCTGGGCGTTGAACTACTTTCTGGCCAAGCGGCAGAACAAAGCCTATTGCGACTTCCTCAAAGTCCACGCCGCAAAGGAACGACTGAACTGGGATACGCCGGAAAGCCGCGTCGAGACATTTGAAGCGCACTTCGGCGAGATCGAGCAGCTGAACGCGGAGTTCGTGCGGTATTTCCAGCGGATGAGATAAGTGCCCAGCGCAATGGATGTTCAACAAAAAACCGCTCGCACAGAGAGCGGTTTGTGCGAGCGGGGAGAAGACGCCCCCCAGTTCGTGGACGTCTACATGAAACCTACTTCGCGAGCAGCGTTTGTCAAAAAGTGCGCAGCTTATTGTTGCGCTAACTCGGGTTGCCGCTGGTCAACAAGCTCTTTCAGGTCTCGCAGCGCCGCAGTTGTTTCCTTGTTGTGTTCAAATTGCATCTTGAGTTGGCGATTGGTTGACTCAATCGCTTCCAAGATACATGTCAACGTTTCCACGAGGCGAGCCACATCAACGTGCGTATCGGCTTGAGAGTTGTTCATTTTCAGCCTGACCAAGAGCAGGGACGATAAGAAAAACCCGCCCGCAGGAAGACCTACGGGCGGAGAATTGGCCTGCCAGTGTGGTAGGGCAATACGCACCAGACAGATATCCAAGCAACGCTACCGCGCTGCGTCGCAAGGTCAATTCAAAAATGACCTATCAGTAACAGCACAGTAGCGCAAGACGCCCTGCGCAAACACGGGCTTTGCACAGGGCGTCAGTTAGGTTCGTTAGTAATTTGCCACCGCAGGCTATTCAATCAACACTGGCGGCGAGTAGATGAAGTAACTGGTTTCCGTGGCAGTTGTGGGGACAACGCCATTGAGAACGACGTTGGCGGGTTGGATGATCACTCGCTTGTTGGTTTGGCTACCGGACAATTTGACTTCCATGATGCGAACACCAACCCACTTAACGATTGTGTACGTTGCGTTGTTGCCCGGTCCGTTGACCTCGCGGTAAACAGGAATCACGCGTGGCTCGCCGCGGATCGAATGCAATTCATCTTTGACACCAGCACTGATTCCAGTATCGCCGTTGAGGAACAATTCGCCGTTGGCGTCAAATTCCAGCGAACCTCCATGGAAATCCAAATCCTCCGGCGTAACTCCTTCCAGAATTTGCCGTGCGATAACCTGCGTGCTGTTGGCCGGCGAACCAATATCCACCGTACCGCGATTGCCAGGTGAGCCGGTTCCTTGCGGGAACAGGTTGACCTCCAGGACGCCGTCACCACCATTGCTGATCGTTTCCGTCTCCGCGTCCCAGGTCCATTGATCGTCGGCGGTGCCATTGAGAATGGTCTCCCAGGTATCTTCATCCAGCGCGAATGGCAAGATGCCCTGGTTGCTGCCGTCGGAGGGAATCTTAAAACCCCCAATCTGCTTGATGACGCCGGCTCGCGCTTCGGCGTGTACTCCGTAACTGTCAAAGCCCAGGATCCGGGCGAAGAACAGCGGCACCTCACCGTTGCGCGTTGCATCGCGCCGCGCGCGGATGTGAACAACGTTGTAAAGCGCCGGATCCGTGAACGACATCGAACCATTGAAGTCCGGGATCTGGCCGATCACTACGTCGCCATCAACATCATTGCCGCTGTTGGGATCAAGCACCAACGAGTGCGAGATCACATCGTTGAAGCCCGCATACTCAACCGCGCGTGCGCGGGCAGCGGCGGTCTTGTCGCTCATGTACGGATCGCCCGAGAGCGCGCTCGAATCGACCAATTCCCAAGCAGCGGCCATCGCTGCCGAGTCAGCCGTGCGCTGTAACTCGGTCCGGGCCACCGTCAGATAGCCCAAGTCAAGTGCCAGGGCGACAAAGGCAACCATCGCCACAAGCAAGATAAGTGTCAGCCCCAAGACAGCCCCATTTCGATTCAAGCGAGATGTTCGCGCCGTGCTGCGAAGCTGAACATATCGCTGAGGGTGAGTTGCGCTCATAGTGTCCCCCGTCGTGCTTTCCGGGCAATGTGGCTCTTAGGACATTGCTTTGGCAACAGTGCGAGCGACGAGTCATGTCGTGCAATCACACCGTGCTTTGGGCAATGTTGAGTGAATTGGATTACCGCTCCCAGGCGATTCGGTCTGTGGAGTCCGTGTACAAGAGTTGGCTGCCGGAGTAATACCGGACTTCTTTCAACACCAGCTTGACCACGCGGTTGGCCGCATAGCTGACGCCGGAATTGGCAACCGATGTTGCAGGGCTATAGCCGCTGAGACTGCCATAGCACGAGTCGGCATTCGCTCGCAGGTATCCTTGTCCACCAAAGTTTCCCCACGTTGCGGAATTGCCGTTGAGAATCTCAAACCGCAGCGTGCATTGCTCAAGTTCCATGCGCTGTGTCCAAGTCACCGTTTCGTTCTCGGAGCTCATTTGAGCGCCATCCGGGAACTTGTGCGTGCACAGCGAGTACTCGTAATTCCACGTTTGCAACTGCATGCCGCCGGCGACAAAGTCTGGCGAACTCTGATAGTTCAGCTCAAAGGTCGCATAGAGTGCGTCATCGCCATCAGTTGGCGACATCATGCAAGTCACTTGCGGCGCGTTGGTCCCGGCATCAGGCTCTCCAACGATCAGTTCCCAGTCTTCCTCAATCCGATCAACAGAACCCTGCCCATGACTGACCCCTGGCATGGCAACTGCGGCAAGTAAGGCCAATGTCAGGCAAAAGATCTTTTGGGTCCAGCGATGGGTGCGTTGTGTTGTCATGGGGTGACCTCAAAACCGAGAAGACGTGAGAATCGGGTGGGGCGAAGTGGGCCAGACGAGAGCGGACGGGGATTGCCGGACTACGCTGGCAAATAGGTGGGATGTGGCGAGTGCCAACTCAAAACTAGCTCAAATTCTCAGTGAAGGTCTGGAACGTACGAAACCTGCCGGTGTGACACAGCAATCTCTCTTGATGCACCGTGTTGCCGCTTTTCCTCATCAGTTTTCCCCGATGGTCGCATCCTGCTGAGATGCTTGACGTTAGAGCCATTTCGGCCGTAGCCGCAATGTTTCGCCAACGCGGCAGCTCGCGAAATCGTATAATCTGAGACGGTTGCGGAAATCTCACAAATTGCGCTATCGGGCAAGTCACTGAGCAGCAAGCCAGACCGCGGGAACACAGATCTGGTTTCCGTCACGCGCTCACGCCGACTGCCCGGCAGCATTCGTCAATAAGAGTTTGGAGTCTTCGATGTTCTTCTCCCGAGCGGCATTCGCCGCCATGCTGATCCTCACCCTCGCGCTGGCCATACCAGCGGCTGCCCAAATCCGTGGCGTTGATGTGGAAGCCATCGCAGGCGAGCCTTATGGCATCGCCAAAGTGGTTGTGCGGTTTGTCCCCAACACCATGGACAAGGACGTGCTGCGCTTCTGGATTGAGGAACAGAATGATCGCGTGCATTATCCGGCTTACGGCAATCCACCCTTGCGACGGCTTGTGCGGAACTTGTTCAACCTGCGGCCGGAACAAGCAACGGCCTATTTCTTGTTTGATGGCAACCGCCCTTTCAATGTGCGGTTGTTTGCAGGGCGGCCCGTTGATGTTCAGATCGTGCCGCGGTTTGCTCCCCGTCGTCATGCGGAACTCGCCGAAGAATGGTGGCGGCAGATGCGTTCCGGTGGCGGTCTTCTGGACGAGTCCGATACCGACTATCCGCAGCAGGTCGATAACTATCTCGCGTCGCTGTTATCACTGCGGATGAACCTGCCCTGGCGAGAACGCCCGCAAGGTCCGTTGGCCGAGCTCTTCGGCGATGCCAGTCTTGACCGCACGTTGGGACCGTTCCTCGGCACGGAGGAACAGCGGATTGTAATCGAGCGCGACATCATGCTGGGCAAGTACGCGCATGCCGCGCCGGCTTCGTTGGCGGTGCCCGCTCATGAACAAGCCCCGCCGCTCGCGTTCCCGCCATTCCCGGATGACCAGGAACCGCAGATCGAACCCATTGCGATGCGGGTTCCACGCGAGTGCTTCTACGTCCGCACCGGCAGCTTCGGCAACTTCATCTGGTTGCGAAAGATGATCGACCGCACCGGCGGCGATATCCGCAATCTGATCTCTGTGCGCGGCCTGGATTACCGCACCGACGCGCGGATGCAGGAACAGCTAGGCTTGCGAGACTCCAAGCTCTCCGAAGTTCTCGGTCCGCTGGTTGTCTCGGATGTCGCGCTGATTGGCTTCGATGCCTTCATGCGAGAAGGCGCATCGATCGGGTTGCTGTTCGAAACGCGCAACTCCTTCCTGTTCAGCACACAGATGAATGGGCAACGGCAAACCATCCAGCAAGAAACGCCCGGCGCAACTCTGGAAGAGATCGAGATTGCTGGCAAGAGCGTGACGCTGCTGAGCACTCCAGATCATCTGGTCCGCTCATTCTACGTGGCTGATGGCGACTATCACCTGGTGACGTCGTCCCGCAAACTTGTCGAGCGTTTCCTGGCGGTCAACGAGACCCCGGAAGCCTTGGGGGCCACTGCCGAGTTCAAGAATGCCCGCTGGTATCTGCCTTTGGAACGGCAAGACACCATCTTCAGCTACATGTCGGACGCGTTCTTTGAGAACCATGCAACGCCGGAATACCGCATTGAGACCATGCGCCGCTTGCGCGCCGTGGCCGAGATCGAACTCTGGCGGATCGCGGAACTTGTCGCCAAGCGAGAAGGTCAGGCTTATGGCTCAATCCAGGAACTCATCCAAGGCGGATACCTGCCGCCAGGCTTTGGCCAATTGCCAGACGGCAGCCAAACCGTTCGCCAAGATGGCAAGATTGTGAACACGATTCGCGGCACGCGCGGCCGGTTTCTCCCAGCGGCCGATGTCGAGGTCGGCGCGATTACGCCGCTGGAAGCACAAGAATATCAACAGTTCCTTGCGGAGTTCCGCCGCTCGACTGGACGAGTCAACCCCATCGCCTTTGGGCTGCGGCGCTACGCTGGCGGCGTGGATGTGCCGGAAGACGAGATCCCGTTGGAGCGGTTGGAGATTGATGTCTTCGTCACGCCGTTCACGCAAAGCAACTTCTGGATCTCGCAGCTTGGTCCTCCGGATCAGTGGAAATTGCAACCTTTGCCGGGCGACCTGGTTTCGGCGGAGCTGGTCTTGGGCGAACGACATTGGTTTGCTGGCTTGCGAGATCTGAATCCACTGCCGGCTCCCTGGACGGCCAATGACGATTCGCGGCCACTGACTCTGTTTGCGTACTTGCTGAAGTATCTGTTGGGTTCGCCAGGCGATTACATCGTTGGTTACCTTGGCGCCACGCCGGTTGTGCCTGGCCCTTTGGTGACGCCGTGGTTCCGTTCCCCGCAGTTCGGTCCGCAAGATCAAGCCGGCTACGCACGTGGCGGCCCAGTCTGGCGTCGCGACTACGGCCAATATTCTGTCTTCTCATTCCAGCGGGACTTGATCGAAGCGATCTCTCCGCAGGTGTTGATGGTGCCGGCGGAACGCCCGGCCCAAGGTCGGCTGCACATTGGCGATCCGCGGCAATCATCCGTGGCCGAGTTCCTCGATATGCTGGGCTTCATTCAGGCTTCGCGTACAAGCGATGCGAACACACGCTTCCTGGATGTGCTTTCCCGGCAGTTGGGTGTCGCGGACGAAGACGCCATCTCCGTTGCGGAAGAACTCCTCGACGCCGAGTTGGTCTGCACGCTTGGCGGCGAGTACGAACCAAACCACGATGCATTCGGGCATCCCACGTGGCAAACCACACTCTCGCCACAAGCCAGGCCGGCGGACTACCGCTTCCCGCCGCTGCATTGGTTCCGAGGACTGGACCTGGATTTTGCAATCGTTGGCGATGTGCTCTCCGCGCATGCGACGCTTGATTTGCAATTGCTCGATGCTCCGGGCGTTCCTCCGCTGCCAGCGGAAACGCCTCCGGAAATCATCCCCGCTCCCATTCGCGGCGCGGAAGAGTTTCCACCCCCGCCTCCACCCGGCGGCGACGGAACCTTGCCACCGCCAACTGGCGACGGCGGACAACGCGGCGGCGGTTGACGCGATGCGTTTAGCCACGAGGTTTAGCGTAGTGGGTGCAACGCACCTTCCAACGACGTTAAGCAATACTGCCACTTTGAGAACAATCAAGCGCTCTCAACTCTGCGCTGCGCCGTTGTTTCTCAATACATGTGATAGTGGGTTTCATACGCCACTAACTGAATGTCGTCCGCGCCGCTCAAGCTCAGGCGATGCGAAGGCTTGATTCCGCTTAACGGTCTAGATTATCACTGGGGGTCGTTTCCTCAGTGGCTTTCACTTCGCCTTCCAGTTTCGCGTTGTTCTTCAAATTCCCAGCACATGGCCAAGCGCCGCGGCAAACAGGCAACTTCGGCACGGCGCAAGTCGGCAGTCGGCGCGCAACGAGTCAACGCAACGGATGGCAGCGCCAAGGATGATGGTGATAGCTGGGAGCTGGTTCATCCCAAATGCGTGCAGGAACGGGCGGATGACATTGAAGATGTCGAACAGATGCTGGCGATGGGCGAGTTTGAAATTGCCCAGGATGAGCTGCGGTGGTTGCTGGCGGACTGCAGCGAGTTCATCACCGCTCACAAGATGTTGGGCGAGATTGCCATGGGCGATGAGGACTTGAAACTCGCCCGAGCACATTTTGGCTATGCGTATCACGCCGGCAACCTGGCGCTGGAATATCACAACATCAAGTCCGGGCTGCCCTACGCAACGGCCAACAACCGTGACTTCCTGGAAGCGGCCAAAGGCCTGGCCTGGTGCCTGAGCGAACTCGGCAAGCGCGGCGAGGCAATGCGAATTGCCCAACAGATCGTACAGCTCGATCCGACCGATCCGCTGAACGTGCAAGACTGGATCAACGCATGGCGAAGCGATTGAGCTTTGAATATGGAAGTGTGTGGGATGTCGGCGGGACTGCCTTACGGCAATCACGGGAGAGGAACTCAAAGCCGCCGTAAAGAAGAAATCGAATCGGACGCAAGTTCGGCGTTTGTATTTTTGATACGTGCCAGTCGCAGATCACACTGTTAATCTGAGGACTTAGTCTGTTTAGTGCTGTCAGGCCCAGCCTCGGCCATCCTGATATCGGACGTTAATCCATGCCTCTTGCCCAACAAACCAACTTCATCAACGCCCTCCGCAACATCGTTGGGACTGATGGCGTTTTGACCGCGCATTCGGAACTGCTTGTCTACGAGTGTGACGGCTTCACTATTGAGAAGAACTCGCCGGATGTGGCCGTGTTTCCGCGGAGCACGGAAGACGTGGCCGCGATTGTGCGGTTGTGCAACGAGCATGACGTGCCGTTTCTGCCGCGAGGGGCCGGCACCAGCCTGGCCGGCGGATGCTTGCCAGTAGGCGGCGGCGTGATGATTGTACTCACGCGGATGAAGGAGATCATGGAGATCAACCTGCGTGATCGCTACGCCGTGGTGCAGCCGGGCGTAGTCAATGTCTGGCTCACTCAGGCGTTGCGCGGAACCGGCTTTCATTACGCTCCGGACCCTTCCAGCCAGGGCGCGTGCACCATCGGCGGCAACTTCGCCACGAATTCCGGCGGGCCCCATACGTTGAAGTACGGCGTAACCGTCAATCACGTGCTGGGCGTCGAAGCCGTGATGGCGGACGGCTCGATCGTTCAATTCGGCGGACCTGCCGAAGATCATCCCGGCTTTGATCTCACCGGCGCGCTTGTCGGCAGCGAAGGCACGCTCGTCATCGCCACCAGCATTTGGGTACGGCTCACGCGAGACCCGCAAGGCTATCGCACTTTGCTGGGCATCTTTGATTCGGTCGATGATGCCACGAACGCCATCAGCGGAATCATCGCCGCTGGCATAGTGCCTGCCGCCCTCGAAATGATGGATCACGATATCGTCGTTGCGCTGGAAGAAGCGTTCCAGTTTGGCTTTCCCAACGATGCCGAGGCGATCTTGTTGATGGAAGTCGATGGGCTGGAAGCCGGGCTCGATGCACAGCGCGATCGCATCTCTGAAATCTGCACAAACAACGGCGCGCGCGAAGTGCGTCAGGCGGCCGATGCCAAGGAACGACAGAAACTTTGGAAAGCCCGGAAGCAGGCGTTTGGCGCCGTCGGCCGTTTGGCCAGCAGCTTCTGCACGCAAGACGGTGTTGTGCCGCGGACGAAGTTGCCGCACATCTTGCGGCGGATCTATGCCATCGGCGAGAAGTATGGCCTTCGCATCGTCAACGTGTTTCACGCCGGCGACGGCAACCTGCATCCCATCGTGCTGTTCGACGAGCGTGACCGCGAGCAGGTTCGGCGTGTGTTGCAAGCCAGCGGAGAGATCCTGGAAGAATGTCTGGCCTGTGGCGGCAGCGTGACCGGCGAGCACGGCATCGGCGTTGAGAAGCTGCCGTTCATGGCCAAGATGTTTACGCCGGAAACGCTGGAGGTAATGGAGCGCTTCCGCACGGCTTTCAACCCTGACAACCGCCTGAGCCCCCACAAGCTGCTGCCCACCGCCGGCGCTTGCGGCACGGAACACATGCCGGAGATTGAGCAGACCACACCAGGGCGAAAAGCGGCGCTCTGATGGCAGGTAACGACCGCGACGTCCGTCAACGCGAAGGTTCCGGGCAGTAGCCGGTGGATTGATTCGATGCTTCCTGCACTCCGTCGAGAAAACCGACTCACCGGCGGAAAGAACCGCTTCGCCTCCTGCGCATGCGAACGTGTTCTGAACGCTGGTGGGCCAGGCGAAGTTCGCCATTCAAGTCGATGACCCGCTCCAAGCCGAGCGGTAACGGAAGCCAGCTTGATTGATTCCGGGCCGACGTACTTGTATTGCCGTGGTTGCATCTGCATCAGAGCTTTCATCAACCCACAGCCGCTCAAGGTCGTGAACAAGTTGAGCGACCCGGTTATGTTTGATTCGGTTGTCAAAGATCGTGATCGCAACTTATGGCACAAGCTGCGCACGCGGCAAGGCAACTTTTCGCGCCCGCCGCGCGATGTGGAGAAAGTTCTGGCGAACTGAAGCGCATTCTTGGTGCAAACGCGAGAATATCGCAGGCGCGCTCACCGCGAATATTACAGGGATCTTCGTGTTGTGATTGCAGGCGTTGAGCGGTAGTTGCGCACTAGTATGTCCATCGACTCGAAGATTTCAAAAAACTTGACGGACGCGCAGTCGATGTATACGCCTCAAGGAGGGCGGCACGGTTTCCCTCGGTCAGGTAGCTTACCGCGGATCTGTGCGCTTTGTGGCCCGGACCTTCCTCAGGCTTGGAATTACTGATGCTGCTGATCCGGGGCTGGACAGGGAGGCATCCAAATCTCTGTCGCAGCGCGGCCCCTTCGGGCGCATTGGGCCTCAACTGCTAGCGGACGCACATTTCTCGCCGGTTCCCTGTCCCCGCCTCGATCCCCCTCGCGGTGTAGTGGGAACAGGCGGATCACGTCTGGTTGGCAACCTGCAGCAAAGGGAAAACCATGCGTCAAATCATCAAGATTGCCGTCCTGTTCGTCGCCGCTATCGGCTGGTCGAGCCCGCAGATGGCTTCGGCCGAAGATTCCCCCGCGGTGGGCGCTTACCGGCTCTACGGTGGCTTCTGCAGTCGCAGCTTTGAGTTGCGGAGCACGCACGCGACGGCCGAACAGGCATGCCAAGCCGCGGCGGCAGCCCGACAAAGCGGGATGCTGCACATCCGCATCATCGCAGGCTCTTATGAGAAGCCGGCTTATGACTTACTGTTCGGTGATCCACAACCTGCTTGCTACTCGATGTATCGCGCCACACCGCAAGGGTACAAGTTGACCGGCATCGCTCAGGAAATCACGCAACTAGCAACCCCGTCGGATTCCGAACCGACTGAGGAAATCATCTACCACTTCGCCAGCAACAGCATGCGTCCACAATTCCCAGCCGAACGAAGGGCCGTCTTGCCGATGGAAGTTCGTCCCAAGCTTTGGAAGTCCTTCTATAACTCGCACCGATAGACGCACTCACTCGATGCGAAAACTGCTCAGCGGGAAGCAACTTGACCATAGATTACAACGTCAATGTTCCCGCTGGGGGCGGCACAATTCGCAGCTAGAACAAGTCATAAGCAGCAACTCGTGTCGCTCTCGCAAGGCTTTCGTGACCTAGACTTGGCAGTGGAGTTCTTCATTCTCTTGCTCACACTGCGATGACGACAACCTGCCCGACCTGCGAATATCCCCATCGCCAGCTCTGGACGTACGGCAAGAAGCCGGAGTTTCTTGAGTTGGAGTATTACAACTGGATCAAGCTCGTCCGTTGTCGGGAGTGCAAGCTCCTTTGGGCGTCTTCTCCTTACGAGCCGTATGCGTCCTACGAGTTCCTCGCCCCGTGGCCATACTCACGGCAACTGTGGGAAGACGTGCACGCGGAAGACGATGGGCAAACGCTCCGCGATTGGCATCAGGCAATGATTCGCGAGCACTGGCAGAAGCTGCCTGAGGACGAACAAGAGTTCGTTCAGGCGTGGCGCACGCGGACGTACCATCACTACAATTGCATTGACCGAGGCCCGGAAGTCCCCCGGCCACAACGCGTGGAAACCGTCGCCGACTTCGAAGCGATTATCAGCGGTCGCGTCTAAGTTGAGACGCGCTCGTTCAAGCCTGCGTTGGTTACAGGCATGCCATCGGTTGCCGCACTTCTCCCAACTACTAGTCCTCATCACCACGGAGCTTCGCCAGGACGCTGTAGTCCTCAAGCGTCGAGGTGTCGCCCACTGTCTCGCGCCCAGCGGCGATGTCGCGGAGGAGTCGCCGCATGATCTTTCCGCTACGAGTCTTGGGAAGCGCGCCTGTGAAGCGGATGTCATCCGGCGAAGCGTGCGCGCCGATCATCTTGCGGACGTGTTGCCGCAAGTCCGCACGGAGTTCGTCCGTCGGTTCGCCTTCGGTCAAGGTGACAAACACCGCAACAGCTTCGCCCTTGAGGTCATCCGGACGGCCCACAGCCGCGGCTTCCGCAACGTGGGCATGGCCAACGAGCGCGCTTTCGATTTCCGTTGTGCTTAAGCGATGCCCTGAGACGTTGAGAACATCATCCAGGCGGCCGTAGATCCAGATGTAGCCATCCTTGTCTTTCATGGCGTTATCGCCCGCCAGGTAACGGCCTTCGATTGTGCTCCAGTACTGCTTGCGATAACGTTCGTCATCTCCCCAAATGCCACGCAGCATGCCTGGCCATGGATGCATGATGATCAGCATGCCTTGCTCGCCGGGTCCGCATTCGTTGCCTTGCTCGTCAACAATCATCGGCACAACGCCAGGTAGCGGCTTGCAACAACTGCCAGGCTTGGTTGGCGTGGCGCCCGGCAGCGGACTGAGCATGATGCCGCCCGTTTCCGTCTGCCACCAGGTATCGACAATCGGACATCGTCCGCCGCCGATCTTCTCGTGGTACCACAGCCATGCCGCAGGGTTGATGGGCTCGCCGACCGAACCCAGCAAGCGCAAGCTGGAGAGATCGTACTTCTCGGGCCATTGATCACCCCACTTGATGAAAGCACGAACGGCCGTGGGCGCGGTGTAGAAAGTGTTGACCTTGTACTTCTCCACAATCTGCCACAGGCGACCTTCGTCGGGCGAGTTAGGAGCGCCTTCGTACATCACGCTGGTTGCGCCTGCGGAAAGCGGACCATAGACAATGTAGCTATGGCCTGTGATCCAGCCGCAATCGGCAGTACACCAGTAGATGTCATCAGGCTGATGGTCGAACACCCACTCGAAAGTTTTCTTCGCCCAGAGGTTGTAGCCGGCGGTGGTGTGGCGAATGCCTTTGGGTTTACCGGTTGATCCACTCGTGTAGAGCAGGAACAGCGTGTGTTCGCTGTCCATCGGTTCGGCAGGGCAATCAGCCGAGGCGTCCGCAACCAGATCATGCCACCAATGATCGCGACCATCCTGCATGCTGACTTCGTTTTCGCAACGCCGCAGCACAATGCAATGTTCCACCGTTGGCGATTTCTCAAGCGCGTCATCAACGTTCTTCTTGAGTGGCAAGATGGAGCCGCGCCGCCAACCGCCGTCTGAAGTGATCACGGCTTTCGCGCCGGCGTCATTGTTGCGGTCCGCAATGGCTTCGCTGGAAAAGCCGCCGAAGATAACCGAGTGTGCCGCGCCGATTCGCGCGCAGGCCAACATGGCGATGGCCAACTCCGGCACCATGGGCATGTAGATGGAGACGCGGTCTTCCGCCTGAATGCCAAGACCCTTGAGCGCGTTGGCGAACTTGCAGACCTCCGCATGCAGTTCCGCATAGGTCAACGTGCGCGTGTCGCCGGGTTCGCCCTCCCAATAAAAGGCGATCTTGTCGCCGAGCCCTGCATGTAATTGTTTGTCCAAGCAGTTGTAGCTAACGTTGGTCTTGCCACCGACGAACCACTTGGCAAACGGCAACTGCCAGTCCAGCACCTGGCTGAAGGGTTCAAACCAATGCAGTTCCTCGCGCGCGGCTTCCGCCCAAAAACCTTCGGGATCATCGGCAACGGACTGCCAAAGCTGCTGATACTGCTCCATCGAGCTGATCCGCGCGCGCTGCGAAAACTCCTGCGGCGGTGCAAACAGTTGAGGGCCTTCGGCGGTGGACATGATCGATCAAACCTCATGAAATCTGCTGACTTTGAATTCGCGCGATGACGGGCGCATACACAACATTGCAGCACCGCGCTCGCTTGTTGATGTTCTAAGTTGCCAACGGTTGGCTGTCAAAGTGTTGCAGGGAAGAGAGTTAACGCAGTTTCCGGCTTGTCCAAAATGACGAAAACCGTCAATCTAGTGGCAAGCCGGTTTGGCAGCCGCGTGCCCAGAACGTCGAGTTTGGATTGGTGCACGCGTGAACTGTCACAAGGATTTGCTCACTCAACCAACGGAAATCCACAACCGGCGAGTCGTCAGGAGGACGCGCTCACGTGGCGTCAGATGCCCCTAGGCCGAAACCGGCGCGAAAGAAAACGAAGCAACCGGCGCGGATTCATTCGCCGCAGGATGCCGTCTGCTTGTTTGAATCCGAAGACGAAGGGCATCATCACTCGGTAGGTTCAGGCTTTGCCTGGATTCAATCTCGCCGCTCGCCGGTTAAGAACGTCAATGAAGACTCGGCTGCGATCATTCCGATCAACGCACAATCGGCCGTGTTCGTCGTGGCCGATGGAGTCGGCGGGCATTCGGCTGGCGAGCAAGCTTCGCGGATGGTTGTGCAGTTTCTGTGCGAAACGATCACGGCGGCTATCGCCGGTGAACAATTGATCCGCACGGCCATCCTCAACGGGCTGGAGCTTGCAAATCAGGCCGTGCTTGATCTGCGACTGGGCGCGGCCTCGACGGCGGCCGTTGTGGAAGTCTGCGGTTCTGTCGCAAGGACCTATCACGTCGGCGATTCCGGAATTGTTATCTGTGGTGGTCGCGGCAAGTTAAAACTGCAGACGATCGCCCACGCGCCGGTGAGTTATGCCGTTGAGGCAGGCATCCTCAACGAAGAAGAAGCGATGGACCACAAAGACCGCCATCTGGTTTCCAACGTTGTGGGCAGTGCCGAGATGCGGATTGAGATTGGTCCAACCGTCAACATGGCTCCGCGAGATACTTTGCTGCTGGCCAGCGACGGCTTGTTCGACAATCTTTACCCGGATGAAGTTGTGGAGATTATCCGGCGCACACCATTGACTTCAGTCGCCAAGAAAATCTGTCAGGCGACCAAGGCTCGCATGGATGGCGAGGAACAGGGCAAACCCAGCAAGGCGGACGATCTCAGCTTTGTGCTATTTCGACAGAAGCCGACCAAACGCAAGACCACCGCAAAAAAGAAGGCAAACCCGCTCCTGGCGCACTTGGATACGTACGCGACGGAAGCCGCGAACCCGGATATTCTGCCACTACGCCCCAATTAACCTGTGGTGCAATACATGGTTGGTTGGGCTTCATACTGGGCAACTTCTCGTGTTTCGCGCAAGCCTGGGCTTTCCGCCGAGAAGAAAATAATCGGCAAACCGCGGCCCAGCATACGGAACTTCAAAGAACGAGCGGTGTTACAATAGCGGTCGAGGTATGCGCTCACCGTTGCCCATTGGGGCGAATCAATAATTGTGCAGCATCACATTGTTGTTGGTTGCGTCACTGGTAAATGAGGAGCGCATTTTCGCCATTAGGCAGCATTCCCCATTTTGAACACGGCTTGTCGAATGCTCACACTCGTGACGCAAGTGAAATGCTTGCCGCATTTCGCCAAAGCGATAATCTCGTCCCGAAGCCTGGCGTTTGTGCTTTGTGCGGTTTGCATCACTGCCACAATCTTGTCTGCGCCGGCTCCCTGCGACGCGGCGGCTCCGCAAGGCTCGGTATCTCAAGCGGAGGAACTGTACCGCACAGGCAAGTTCGCTGCTTGCGCGTCCATGGCGGAGGAAGCCATCACCGGGAACGCCTGGACGGAACGATGGCGGCATCTCCGCATCAAGGCTGAGATGGCCCAAGGTCGCTACGCTGAAGCGTTGGCGGCTACGGAAGAAGCTTTAGTGTCGTTTCGCACCAGCGTCGCAATTCGGTTGCTGGCTTATGAAGTCTATCTCTACAACAACAAGTTCGAAGAAGCCGAGGCCATGCTCAATCAGGTTGACGGAATGGCGATTGCCAATCCGCAACGCTACACCTCCGCGGAGTCTCGCGTGGCGCTGGGCAGGTTCTTTGTGTTGCGCGGCGCGGACGCGCGAAAGGTACTGGAGAACTTCTATGATTATGCGCAACGCCAAACTCCCAGCTTGATTGATACTTATCTGGCTTCCGCGGAACTGGCACTCAGCAAGGATGATCACGCGTTGGCCGCTGACACGCTTCAGAAAGCGCCGGAAACGGCACAACGCGATCCTCACTATCATTACCTGCTTGCACGATCATTCTCGACTAGCGACCCGGCAAAAGTTGCGGAGTCAGTCGCCGCGGCGCTGGCAATTGATGATCACCACGTGCCCACGTTATTGCTGCAAGCCGACAAGCTGATTGATGCTGAGCAGTATGACGCCGCGGAAGAGTTGTTGGGCGAAGTCCGCAAAGTCAACCCGAACGAACCGCTAGCCTGGGCGTATCACGCGGTGATCGCTCATTTGCGCGCCGATGCGGAAGCCGAGGAATCTGCCCGAGATCGCGCGCTGGCGAATTGGAGCAAGAACCCAGAGGTCGATTGGCTCATCGGCAAGAAGCTTGCGCAGAAGTACCGCTTTGCCGAAGGCGCGACTTACCAACGACAGTCATTGGCTTTCGATGAGAATTACTTGCCGGCCAAGATTCAGCTGGCTCAGGACTTGTTGCGGTTGGGCGATGAAGACGAAGGCTGGCGAATTGCCAACGAAGTCTTCGCCACCGATGGTTACAACATCCTGATGTACAACCTGGTCACGCTTCACGATGAGTTGGCCGGATTTCGCACGATTGCTTCTGATGGCTTCTTACTCCGGATGGAACAGCGCGAAGCGGACCTCTACGGTCAACAGGCGATGGACTTATTGCGCCGCGCGAAGGCAACCTTGTGCGAGAAGTACGAAATCACGATTGATGAGCCTGTCATCGTGGAGATCTTTCCACGGCAAAGAGACTTCGCTGTGCGCACCTTTGGCATTCCCGGGGCTGAAGGCTATCTGGGCGTCTGCTTCGGTCGCGTGATCACGGCCAACAGTCCCGCATCGCAAGGCGAATCGCCATCGAACTGGGAGTCCGTGCTGTGGCACGAGTTCTGCCATGTCGTGACTTTGAACAAGACCAAGAACAAAATGCCGCGTTGGTTCTCGGAAGGCATTTCTGTTTATGAAGAAATGCAAGAGAGCCCGGCTTGGGGTCAACCGCTGATCCCGGTCTATCGTGAGATGATGCTGAGCGAAGACTTGCCGCCGATGAGCGAGTTGAGCGCGTCATTCATGTCACCCAAGTCCGCGCTGCATTTGCAGTTCGCATATTTCGAATCCGCATTGGCGATCGAGTTCCTGATCAATGAGTACGGCTTCGAGACTGTGGTCAACGTGTTGGCGGATTTGGGCGAAGACAAGCCGCTTGATGTGTCGCTGCCGCTTCGCACCCGTGCGAATTGGGAAGAACTGGACGATGCCTTTGCGACCTTCGTTAAGCAACGAGCGGCCGAAACCGCCGCCGAGGCAACTTGGGAACAGCCGGAGCTTTCGCCCAGGGCTGACTCCGCGGAAATCTCCGCCTGGCTGGAAGGCTACCCGAAGAGCTTCCCTGGCTTGCTGACTTATGCCGCCGCGCTGATTCGCGAACAGCGTTACACCGATGCGAAAGCTCCCTTGCGAGAATTGATCGAACTCTATCCCGAGTATGTTGGCGGGGATAACGCCTACTCTATGTTGGCGATTGTGCATCGCGAACTTGGCGAGATTGACGAAGAACGAGATGTGCTGGAAGAGCTCATTGCTCGTGATGGTGATCCGTTACCTGCGTACACGCGGTTGATGGAGATCGCCGTCGAGCAAGAAGACTCCCAACTGTTGCTGGAGGTCTCCCAACTTTACTTGGCGGTCAACCCGCTTGTGCCGGCACCGCATCGGGCGTTGGCTACCGCCGCGGAAGAAACCGGCGAGGTTGACGCAGCCATTCGGGCACTCTCCGCGCTTTCCATCCTTGACGACACGGATCCCAGCAATCTGCATTTTCGCTTGGCGCAGTTGCATTACGAGAAACAAGACCTGGCAGAAGCTCGGCGTCAGGTGCTGAAAGCCTTGGAAGAGGCTCCGCGATTCCTGGCAGCACATGACTTGTTGCTGCAGATTGTCGCCGATAGCGAAGGTCCGCTGCGAGCGCCGGACCCGAGTCAAAGCTCATCCGGTGGCTCGCCGCCAGGCTCCTCGCAAGGTGATGGCGATGCCGCAAGCGCGGCTTCTCAGCCTCCGGGAAAGAATGCTGGTGGCATCGAAAGCGTTGACCAAAAAGTTGACGAAAGCCGCAACATTCGGGATTTGCTTTACATTCGCCCGCGTGAGCGAGAAGATGGAGGTCTTGCGTCGGCGGGCATCGGAAGTCCGCGCAAACGCAGCCACAACCCTTTGCAAGAAAAGGTTGGCAAATGAACAAGCGCCGCCTGGCAGTCCTCTTTGTTCCCTTGTTGTTGCTAATCTGCGCTGTTGGCGATGCACAGCAATGGTCCAGCCAGGATCCGTTCTACTCTGGTCGACGCGGCGGGCGAAGCAGCGATCCCCGTCGCGGTGTGCCTGACTGGGAGATTGATGAGCGGTTCCCGGAGGACGTGTTTACGTTCGTTCGCGTTGAGTACGATAGCTATTGGGACCGCGGCTACGGGTACGACGACTATGGGCGTCGTGGTCGACGGCGCGGTGGACGCTGGGGTTGGAATACGGATTTCCCGGACAGCGATCTCAATTTCTCCTTCCGCTTGCAGCAGCTGACTTCCATCAAGGTCAATCCAGATCCTGTCGCGCTGCGGCTGACCAATGATCAGCTCTTTGATTATCCGTTCATCTATATGATTGAGCCGGGAGGTTTGCTGTTCTCGGAACCGGAGGTCGTCGCGTTGCGCCGCTACCTGCTCAACGGCGGGTTCCTGATGGTGGACGACTTCTGGGGCGATGCCGCTTACGCGAACTTCTACCACGAGATCAAGCGCGTATTCCCAGAAGCGCAGTACGAGCCGCGCGAGTTGGATATCGATCATGAGATCTTCCATTGCGTTTACGATCTCAAAGAGAAACCTCAAATCCCCAATGTGGGTACGGCGATTGACAGCCAATGGACTGGGATCACCTGGGAGCGAAACCACGGCAGCGGTGCCGAGACGGTTCACTTTCGCGGGATCTTTGATGACAAGGGGCGGATGATGGTCATCATTTGCCACAACACGGACTTGGGCGATGGCTGGGAACGCGAAGGCGAAAACAGCTGGTTCTTTGAGAACTTCTCCGCACCCAAGGCCTATCCCATGGGTATCAACATCGTCACGTATGCCATGACTCATTGATGCTCGCACGAGCCGCCTGGCTCATCCCGCCGCGCGAGCAATGCCATTAGTAATCTCACCCCAACATTTCCCGCCCATGAACCTTGGCCGCTGCTAACGCGACTCATCCGTGAATTCCGCCGGGCCCTCACCCATCCCATGCGGCAATCACGACGCGCTAGTTAACGTCTTCGCTTACAAGTTCAATCATTCCCAGCCTTCAAATTTTTCGGATCATCCCGTGCGCCACGCGGCGTGTGACTGACTGCAAGGAGTACACGTGACGACTGAGCCTGCCACTACCGAGATGGACTCCTACGAACTGGAACAGCAAACCGTTGGGCAAATCCGTGAAGGTCGCGCCCACATTGAGCGCGAGCTGTCCAAGGTCATCATCGGTCAACGTGACGTGATTGATCAGTTGTTGATTAGCCTGTTCGCTGGCGGCCACTGTTTGATTACCGGCGCTCCAGGGCTGGCGAAGACACTGCTCGTTCGATCGATTGCACAGATCTTCCATCTCAAGTTTCAGCGGATCCAATTCACGCCGGACCTGATGCCAGCGGACATCACTGGCACGGAGATCTTGGAAGAAACCAGCGATGGGCATCGCCAACTGCAATTCGTCAAAGGGCCAATCTTCGCCAACGTAATCTTGGCGGACGAAATCAACCGCACGCCGCCCAAGACTCAAGCGGCACTGCTGGAAGCCATGCAGGAACATCAGGTGACTGCCGCAGGCGTTCGCTATCCACTGGAAGAACCGTTCTTTGTGTTGGCCACGCAGAACCCCATTGAAATGGAAGGGACCTATCCACTTCCGGAAGCCCAGCTTGATCGGTTTATGTTCAATGTCGTCATTGATTATTTGCCCGAAGATGACGAGGTGGCCGTTGTGCAACAGACAACCAGCCGCAAGCCGGAGCCGATCAACCCGCTTTTTGATGGTGAAGACGTCTTGCGCTTCCATGATATTGTCCGCCGCGTGCCTGTGGCGGAAGAAGTTGTGCGGTACGCGGTCCGCTTGGCCGCCGCTTCGCGTCCTGGCGAGCAAGGATCGCCCGACTTTGTTTCGGACTGGGTAAGTTGGGGTGCCGGATTGCGAGCCGCCCAGTACGCCGTGTTGGGCGCCAAAGCCAGGGCGCTCCTGCAGGGTCGTCATCATGTTTCGCCGGATGACATCCGTGAGTTGGTTCATCCCACATTCCGGCATCGCATCCTGCTGGGTTACAGGGCCGAGGCCGATGGCATCTCGGTTGATCAGGTGATTGATCGCCTGCTGGATGAAGTGCCAGGGCCGACGAACTAGAACTTTTCATAATCCCTCATGGCCACCGTTTCTCGTTTTCGCAACTCGCAAGCCGCCTCGCGTGATCCCAGTGTGGATTCGCGTGGTGCGATGATTGACCCGCACACCCTAATGCGGATCAAAAGCTTGCAACTGCGAGCAAGAAAAGTCATGGAGGGTTTCTTCGCCGGCATCCATCGCAGCCCCTATCACGGTTTCAGTGTTGAGTTCAGTGAGTACCGCGAGTATTCGCCTGGCGATGACTTGCGGTATCTCGATTGGAAACTCTTTGCGCGAACGGATCGTTATTACGTCAAGCAGTTTGAGGACGAGACGAACCTGCGTTGCACGGTGTTGCTCGATACGAGCAAATCCATGAGCTACGGCTCCGGCGATTTCAGTAAGCATGAATACGCCCGAACGGCAGCCGCGACGATTGCCTACTTTCTCACCATGCAGCGGGATGCGGTCGGCCTGGTGACGTTTGAGGACAAGGTTGTGGAGTACCTTCCGCCCCGGAATCGCCCTGGGCATATGCGGCGGATCATGGCCGAACTCTCGCGCGAACCAGCCGGCAAAGCGACGGACCTGGCCGGGCCGTTGGAAGAAGTCGCCGCAACGGTTCGCAAACGGGGCCTGATTGTCATCATTTCTGATCTGCTGGCATCGCCGGAGTTGCTTTCCACGCGGCTGGGTTATCTGCGTTCTTGTGGTCATGACGTGGTCGTCTTTCGCGTGCTTGATCCGCGAGAAGTCAAATTCGATTTTGAGAACGCGGCCATCTTTCGCGATGTCGAGTCCGGCAAGGAACTGTATGTCGATGCGGAAGTTGCCAAAGCCAATTATCACCGCCGCTTTGAGAAACATGCCCAAGAGTTGGAATCGGCCTGTCAGGACCTAGGAGTGGACTTCCACTCGATGACAACTGACGAACCCCTGGAGTTTGTGCTGTTCGAATTGCTTCGCGCGCGAATGCGCCGCGGACGTGACCAAGGCCGCCGCAATGCAAGACAGCGCACCGCTTAAGTTTCGTTGCAACCCAACAAAGAGAACCAGACAACGCACTGATTGAAGATGAGTCCGCTGACCCCCCTTTATCTGCTGGGCCTGCTCGCCGTTTCGGCGCCGCTCATCTTCCATCTGATCCGCCGCTCACCCAAAGGCGAGGTCTGGTTCAGCAGCCTGATGTTCCTCAGTCCCTCGCCGCCACGGTTGACGCGGCGAAGCCGGCTGGACAATCTCCTGCTACTATTGCTCAGGGCGGCCGCGTTGTGCCTGTTGGCGTTCGCCTTCGCGCGGCCTTTCATTCGCACAGCCGCGGCGGTTGATCGTGAGTCCAGCGCTCAGCGGCGGATTGCTGTTCTGTTGGATACCAGCGCCAGCATGCGTCGTTCCGGAATTTGGCAGCGCGCGCTGGATGAAGTGAGTGCCGTGATTGACTCGGCGCGGCCAGGCGATGAGATTGCCCTGTTTGCTTTTGATTCTTCCCTGCGAACCGTGTTGGGTTTTAAAGAACTGGTTCAACTTCCGCCGGAACAACACGCGGCTGTCATTCGCCAGCGTTTGGCATCTCAAAGCCCAACTTGGGGCGCTACCAACCTGGACAACGCTTTGATTGACGTTGTTTCATCCGTGAATGACACGGTCGACTCATCGGAGGAATCCGCGCATCGGCTGCGACGCGTTGTGCTGATCAGCGACCTGCAGGTCGGTAGCCGATTGGATGAGTTGGGCGCTTACGAATGGCCGCGCGACGTCGATCTCGAACTCAAGACGATTGTTGGCGATGAAGCCAACGCAGGGCTGCAACTGCTGGCCGATCCGCAGGAATTTGCCGAGGCCGACGCCGAACCGGAAATGCGGATTCGCGTCGGCAATGATCCCGGATCTCCCAATGAGCGGTTCTTGTTGCGTTGGGTGGACGCTGACGAAGACGCGCGTGAATCTCGCCAGCAATCAGCTAATGGCGATGCCGAACTCAACCCGCCGGTCGAGGTCTATGTTCCGCCTGGAGAAAGCCGCGTGATCCGCGTGCCGTATCCGCCGGAGTTCTTGGCTTCACCCACTTTGCAACTCACTGGCGATCGTCACGATTTTGACAACACGCTGTATGTCGCCGCCAAGGAGAAAGAGGAGTTCGAGGTTTACTACCTGGGACCGGATGCTGCGGAAGATATCACCGGCTTGCAATACTTTCTGGCCAGCGCGTTTTATGACACGCCGCGCCGGAGTGTTCAGGTGGTGGCCAAGTCACTCAACGAAGAACTTGACTGGCCGGCCGAAAACCCGCCAAGGCTGGTTGTTGTTTCCGCGGAGACCACGCCTGCCAACCAAGAGAAGCTGCGGCAATACGCAAATGCCGGCGGCACGGTCGTCTTCGTTTTGACCAAAGCTGGCGAGTCCGCAACGTTGGCCAAACTGGCAGGCGTCCCCAAAGCGGAGAGCTTTCCCGGTGCGGTGGGGGATTATGCGTTGATGACCAACATCACGTTTGATCACCCCTTGTTCATGGCGTTGGCCAGTCCTCAATTCAACGATTTCACGAAGATCCACTTTTGGCAGTATCGCGAGTTCGATGCCGAGCAACTTCAACTTGCAGCTGGCGAGCCTTCAGACAATGCAACGGACGATTCCGCCGCGGCTGACACCGTGCGGGTTGTTTCCAAGTTTGACACCGGCGATCCGGCGATCATCGAAAAGCGAATTGGCGATGGGTACTTGATTGTCTTTACCGCTGGCTGGCATCCCGCGGACAGTCAACTCGCCCGGTCAACCAAGTTTGTTCCCATCGTCGCGGCCATGTTGGATCGCGGTGGCAGTGCCGAGATTGATTCGGCCACTTACGTTGTTTCGCAGCGCGTGCCGTTACCGGTGGCTGATGAAGACTTGGATTGGTCTGTGGTGACGCCCGCCGGTGATGAACTTGCCATTGCGTCTGAAGAGTCTCACTTCGCCCAAGCAGATGCGCCAGGGATGTACAAGTTTCAGGCAACTAACCCAACGCAAGGCGTAGCCGCCCAGCGGATCTTTGCGGTCAACTTGGATCCGGCGGAAAGCCGAACGGCAGTACTCCCCGTGGAAACGTTGGAGCAGCTCCGCGTCCGCGTGGCCAATCGAGAAGTTGATGACGGCGATCTGGAGCGCCGGCGGCAAATGCGTGATGTGGAACTAGAAAGCGAACAAAAGATCTGGCGATGGCTCGTCTTGGCCGCAGTGATCGTGCTTGTCGCGGAAACGTGGTTGGCCGGTCGCAAGAGCACAACAGTCTCGGCAGCGGATGAAGAAAATTGAACGGCGGCAGCGGACTTGGCTGTCGGTGAAAGAGAAACAGCACAACAAATAACCTGGCTGATGCGGAGGCACGGTCGTCATGAGATTTGAACTCTGGCAAGCGATAGAACGCGTCGCGGCGCGTTTTCGAAGCGTTCGGCTCTGGGGCGGTCTGGCGTTGTGCTGGTTGCTTTGGGCTGCCGTAGGCGCCGGTATGTACGCAGTCACAACTCGCTCGCCCAACTCCGCAACCTTTGGGTGGCAGCAACTTGGCATTCTCGCTCTGCTGGCCCTGGTGACCGGCGGAGTCTATGCCCTGTTTGCCGTCCGCGCGCGGCGTGATCATCGTTGGGTGGCGCGCAAGATCGAAGCCCGACACCCCGAGCTTTCTGCCGTGTTGTTGGCCGCGCATGAACAGCAGGCTGACGAGGAAACTGGCCGCTTTGGCTTTCTGCAAGTGGCCGTCATTCACGAAGCTCTGCTGCATCGTCGGCGCCACAATTGGGATGACACCGTTTCGTCCTGGAAGCTGCGGACCGCCCAACTTGGGCATATCTTCGCGCTCGTCCTCTTGGTTGTGGTCTTTACCGGACTTGTCGGCCAGGCACAAAAACCAGAAACGGCCCCGCCAGAACCCACTCAGCAACCGCCGCAAGTGGTTGAGTTTTCTGACGAAGGCTATGAACTGACCGTCGAACCCGGCGATACCGAGTTGGAACGCGGCACGTCGCTATTGGTTGTTGCGAAGTTTGCCGGCAATGCTCCGGCGGATGTCAACCTTGTTGTCGAGCCGATTGCGCCGCCGGAGCCGGAAGTCACCACGGATGAAGGCGAAGATGGCGAGGAAGCGACGGAAGAAACCAACCTTACCAAAGAGATGACCCGCAGCCTGGAAGACCCCACCTTTGCGGCCAGCGTTCGCGATGTTACCACGGATTTGAATTATCGCGTCGAGTTTGAAGGCGGCCGCAGCGAGACCTTCCGCGTCAAGGTGTTTGAGTTCCCGGTTGTCCGCCGTGTTGATGCCCAATTGACCTATCCGGCCTTCGCCCGCCAGTCGCCAAAGCGCGTTGAGGACATTCGCCACGTCACAGCCGTGGAAGGCACCCAGGTTCAGCTGCTCTTGCGATTGAACAAAGAAGTCCCAGAAGCGCAGCTGCTTCGCGATGACGGCGAGACCGTGACGCTGTCGCTGGCCGCCGAGCAAGATGACGCAGGCCCGTTGTACGAAACGACGATTGTCGTGGACGACTCGCGCCGCTTCCGGGCTCGCTTGGTTGATGACGCTGGTCGCGAGAACAAGATCCCGACGGAGATTGTGATCAACGCAACCAAGAATCAACCGCCGTCGGTCCAAGTCACGCGCCCCGGCCAGGATGTTCGCGTTTCCCCGGTCGAGGAATTAGAACTCCGCGGCAAGATGACCGATGACTTCGGTCTGGTTCGCTACGGTGTCACTTACATGCCAGCTGGCGGTTCGCCGGTTGATGTTGTCCTGCACGATGCCCTTTCCGATCAGGAAACGCCTGCGGACGAAATCCCCGCACTGCGCGACGCCGAGGCGGCCTACACGCTCAGCTTTGAAGAGTTGCAAGCCCAGCCGGATCAACTCATCACTTACTACATGTGGGCAGACGATCTTGGTGTGGACGGCCAGCCGCGGCGCACCTTCAGCGATATGTACTTCGCGGAAGTTCGCCACTTGGATGAGATCTTCCGCCAGGGCGAACAGCCAACTGCCGGCGAACAGCAGCAACGCCAACAGCAACAACAAGACCAACAAAACCAAGAAGGACAAAACCAAAACGGTCAGCAAGCGGAAGAACTGGCCGAATTGCAAAAGCAGATCATCAACGGCACCTGGACGTTGGTTCGCCGAGAGACGGCGGAAGCGCCCACGGAGCAATTCGTGGAGGACAATCGCGTCCTGCAAGAGGCGCAGATCAATGTGCTGGAACAAGCTCAAGAGATGCTCAGTTCCGGCGAGGTCCAAGACCCCGTCTCGCTCGAAGGGCTGGAAAGCGCCAACATCAACATGCAGGAAGCTCTGCAACGGCTCACCAACGCCGTTGATGAAGAGTCCGTGGAAGGCGATCGCCAAGCGCTCTCGTATGAGCAGGCCGCCTATCAGGATCTGCTCAAGCTGCGAGCACGCGAGTTTGAAGTCACCAGAAATAACCAACAGCAACAACAGCAACAAAGCCGTTCCGCGCGCAGCGCGCAGTCCAGCTCATCACCTTCGCAGCAGCAACTCCGCCAGCTGGAACTCAACAATGATCAAAACCGTTATGAGTCCCAGCAGCAGGCCCAACAACGTCGCCAGGAACAGCAGCAGCAAGAGCAACAACAAGATCAGGAGATGCTCAACCGCCTGCGGCAATTAGCCCAGCGGCAGCAGGACCTGAACGATCGCCTTCGCGAGCTGCAATCCGCAATGGAAGAAGCTCAAACGGAAGCAGAGCGCGAGGAATTGGAACGGCAGCTCAAACGCCTGCGCGATCAACAAGAACAACTGATGCGCGATACCGATGAACTTCGCGAGCAGGCGGAGTCACAAGAAAACCAACAACGGCTCCAAGAAGAACGCCAGCAATTGGAGCAAACACGCGAGAACCAACGTCAAGCGGCTGAAGCCTTGGAGCAACAAGACATCTCTCAGGCACTCAGCGAAGGCGCTCGCGCGGAGACCGGCTTGAATGAACTCCGCGATGAATTCCGCCAAAGCACGGCCGATCGCTTCTCCGAAGATTTGCGACAAATGCGAGGTCAGGCCCGCGATCTGGATGAAAACCAGGAACAAATCACGCAAGAGTTGGAAGACCTGGCCAATCGAGAGCAACGCTCGCTGCGGGATTCCGGCGAGCGCGAAGCTCTACAGGAACAACTGGATCAACAGCGTGATCAGCTTGGCAACCTCTTAGAGCAAATGCGTCAGGTGGGCCAAGAGGCCGAACAGCCCGACCCTCGACTGGCCGAACAATTGCATGACGCGCTGCAAGACGCCGTGCGGCAGAACATTGATCAGGACCTATACGATACCGACCGGGCGCTTGATCAAAGCCTCACTCAAGACGCCACGGACCTCTCGCGTCAGGCCAGTGAAAACATCAACAACCTTCGCGAAGGGATCGAACGCGCGGCCGAAGGCGTCATCGGCGATGAGACCGAAGCGCTTCGCCAGGCACAAAACGAACTGAATGACCTGGCCGATCAACTCAACCAGGAAATCAATCGAGCCGCCGAAGATCAGCAAACGTCTGAAAGCGGCGAACAACAGAATCAAGAAGGCCAGAATCAAGAAGGGCAAAACCAACAGGGCCAGAACCAACAGGGCCAGAACCAACAGGGCCAGAACCAACAGGGCCAGAACCAACAGGG
>CALJLD010000233.1 GCA_937982665.1 uncultured Planctomycetales bacterium | reverse complement strand
GAAATAGATCAACTTGTGGGTCTTGGTGCGGATGGCCATCTCCCCGGGGTTATCGTGGTGGGCCATGTGCATCCAATAGCGATAGTAAGCGGCTTGCTTCCAGCCTTCGGGCTCTTTGCCTGTTTCGCAAATGCTGCGGAATGACTTGCCTTGCATGCTGGCCGGAATCTCCGTTCCGGCGAAATCCAACATCAGCGCGGGGTAGTCCACGTTCTCGATGATCGCATCGCTGCGCGTGCCGGCCGCGATTGACTTGGGATACCGCACAATAAACGGCATCCGCTGAGATTGATCGTAGGCCCAGCGTTTGTCCTGATAGTCTTTTTCGCCCAGCCAGAATCCCTGATCGCCCGTGTAGATGATCACCGTGTTGTCGTAGAGCCCTTCGGCTTTGAGATAGTCGAACAGCCGTTTCAGATTGTCATCAACACCTTTCACGCAACGGAGATACTTCTTCAAATAGGCTTGATAAGCAAGCCGCGTTGTTTCGACTTCCGACATCGCGCGCGGATCATAATTTTTGGGAAACTCCTCCGGGAACAGACGAAAGAGATCCACCGCGTACGAGCGTCGCGGGTTGCGCGATCCGATGGACGTGCCGATGTGCGGCAGCAACTCATCCTGAAATCCGCGCGTGGCGATAGAGCCCCACGTATCAGGGATGTCATACAGCGTCGGCGGCTCAGGGATTTCGACATCGGCCAGGTAGCTTTGGTATCGCGGCGCGTTCTGAAAGAAATCGTGCGGAGCCTTGTATTGATGACAGACAAAGAATGGCTTGTCCGGATCTCGTTCGTCGCGAAACCAATCCAGGGCTGCGTCCGTGATCGCATCGGACGAGTGCTGACCGCCATGCTCGACAGTGTTCTGCGGCCATGGCATGAGCCCCTGCACGCGGAACTGCGGATCAAAGTACTTTCCCTGCCCTGGCAACACTTTGTAGTAATCGAAGTTGGGCTCTTCTTTCAGGTGCCACTTACCGATGATGGCCGTCTGATAACCGGCGTTGCGCATGGCGATGGGCAGAGCCTGATCCTGCGGCGCGCTCCGCCCACCGAGATCAAAGACGCCGCGGTTGTGGTGGTATTGGCCGGTGCTGATGTTTGCGCGCGATCGCGTGCAGATTCCGTTCGTGCAAAACGCGTTCTCAAAGACGATGCCTTCTTGGGCGAGCGTGTTGATCGTCGGTGTGGGATTCAGATCTTTCAGCAGTGTCGCGTAGGCGCCAACGGCCTGAGCCGTGTGATCGTCCGACATGATGAACAGAATGTTTGGCTTTTCCTGGGCCGCGCCAGATTGTCCAAACATCAATAACAAGCAGACCGCAAAGCAGGTGGCTTTCATCGGTAACAACCAAATGAAGGAACGCTTGGAGTCAAATCTCGGTAATGACTTCCCCAAGTTGTAACTCTCACTTGTCGAAGTCGATCAACGGCCTGGCGTTTTCCACTCTTCCCAAAGATCGGCAGCCCGGACCAATATCCTGCAGGCCCAGATCATCCCGCATCGCGTTGGCCAATTCGATCATGCGGGCGACGACTTCCGGCGCAAGCCTGGCGAGGTTTGTTGTCTCGCCGATGTCATCAGCCAGGTTGTACAACTGGCCCCGCTGCAGATGATATTTCCAGTCGCCGGACCGCAGCGCGCGTAAGTTCAAGCCGCGGTAGAAATAGATAACGTCATGTGCCGTCTTCGCGTTGGGCTCGCCTGAGAGCAGCGGCCAGATGTCGCCTCCATCGATCTTTCGGTCATTGGGCACTTCACCGCCGGCCAGCTTCACGAAGGTGGGCATGATGTCCATCATGCCGGTCACTTCGTCGCTTGCGGTTCCCGCGGGAATGTTGTCGGGCCACATCGCTATCGCCGGGACGCGGACGCCCCCTTCCCAAACACTGGCTTTGAAACCTCGCAGCGGCTCGTTGATTCCACGCCGCGTTCCGCCGTTATCGGAAACAAACAACACCAGCGTGTTTTGCTTGAGTCCCAATTCTTCCAACGTGCTTAGGACCTGACCCACGCTCCAATCGACCTCTTCCACCCAGTCGCCATAGATGCCGTTGTTGGATTTGCCCTGAAATGCCTTGCCGGGATAGATGGGAAAGTGCACGGCCGAGTGCGGCATATAAAGAAAGAAGGATTCATCATTGTGCTCTTTGAGGAAACCAACGGCTTCTTCCGTGTATCGTTCAACCAGTCGCGTTTGATCTTCAGCAAATACGCGCTGCAAGACTTCTTCATTTCGCATCAAGGGGAGCGGCGGTTGGTTCCAACGGTCCTCCGCAGGCAGCTCGGCGCCGAGGTTACTCTTCACGCCATCAGCAGCGGGACCCATGTCATTGGAGTACGGCAGCCCGTAGTAATAGTCAAAGCCCTGGCGAGTGGGCAGAAACTCCGGTTGATCGCCGAGGTGCCATTTGCCAATGCAGGCGGTCGCGTATCCCTGCTCTTTGAGCAACTCGGCGATTGTGATCTCGTCGGGCGACAGCCCGGTGGCATTGCCTGGGAAGAAAACACCCCCCATTGGAAGAGCACGTTTGGGATAACAACCCGTCATCAAGGCCGCACGCGAAACGGAGCAAACCGGCGCCGCATAGAAGCTTGTCAACTTGCAGCCTTGTTCCGCGATGCGGTCAATATTCGGCGTGCGATTGAACTCAGAGCCAAACGCGCCGGTATCGGCGTAGCCTAAATCATCAATGTTGATGATGACAAAGTTCGGCCGCTCCTGGGCGCAAACTACACCGCCACTTATGAACATAGCCACACAGTAGCTCAATGTGGCCAAGAGAATACAACGAATCGCCATGTTGATTTCCAGGCAGCAAGAGAATGGAAAAATGCGGACAGCGCTTGCGCTCAAACACCGAGTAGTAACGTAATCCACCGGACCGATGGTCTCAACAAATGCCGTGCTGACGAGAGATTGTTTGACTTGCCAAATCGTGAGTCGATACTAAGGCTGCACTAACAACCGCCATTGGAAATGCCATGAAAGCCACAGCTATCGGCGAGAATCGATTCGACGAAAGACGGCGTTCGCCTCAACATTGGCTTCGTAATTGGTGGGCGGTTGCCGTTTTTTTCTTCGCGGCGTTGTTAGGGTTCTCGCCGCAAGTCGCTCAATCGCAAGAGCCCAAGCCGGCCGCGCGTCCCAACGTGATTTTGATCATGACCGATGATCTGGGCTACGGTGACCTGGGCGTGACCGGCAACCCCATCGTGCGGACTCCCAACATTGATCAACTCGCTAGCGAGAGCGCGAGTGTCGAGCGGTTCTATGTCAGTCCGGTTTGCGCACCGACGCGAGCGTGCCTGATGACCGGGAGATACAACTATCGCACCCGCGCGATCGATACTTACATTGGCCGCGCGATGATGGAGCCGGAAGAAGTGACCATCGCGGAAGTGCTTCAGCAACATGGCTACGCGACAGGCATCTTCGGCAAATGGCATCTGGGCGACAATTACCCCATGCGTCCGATGGACCAGGGCTTTGACGTTTCGCTGGTGCATCGCGGCGGCGGGATTGGACAGCCTTCCGATCCTCCCGAAAGCCGTCGGCGATACACGAACCCGGTGCTGTTTCGCAATGGAGTCGCAGAACAATGTGAAGGCTATTGCACTGATGTGTATTACGACAACGCCATGCAGTTCATCGAAGATTCCATCGCCAGTGATGAGCCGTTCTTTGCTTACTTGCCGGACAATTGTCCACACGGCCCTTTTCACGATGTGCCCGCGGACTTGAAGGAATACTACCAGTCGCTTGATCTGCGTGACTCCGCATTCCCTCAGGAAGTTGGCCATCCGCTCACTGGCAATCCCAACCTGGAGACCCGGGCCGCCATCTTTGCAATGGTCGAGAACATTGATCGCAACATTGGTCGCTTGAGGAGACGCCTGGAAGAGTTGGGCGTCGCGGACAATACAGTCGTGATCTTCATGTCGGACAACGGACCACAAGGGCGGAGGTACGTGTCCGGTTTTGCCGGCAGCAAATCCTCAGTCTACGAAGGCGGAATCCGCTCACCGCTTTTTGTTCATTGGCCTGGAGTGCTAGAGCCGGGATTTGTCGCAAAGACTCACGCCGCTCATATAGACATGTCACCAACTCTGCTGGAAGTCTGCGGAGTCGAGCTCGGCCAGCTCATCAAGTTTGATGGACGCAGCATTCTGCCCGACTTGCGCGGCCAAAGCCCGGACAGCGATGCGACGGACCGCACGATCTACATTCAGAGCCATCGTGGCGACGTGCCGATCCGCTACCACCACTTTGCAGCCATTGGGCCGCGATGGAAACTCGTTCACCACAGTGGCTTTGGCCGAGAAGAAGGATTCGCAGACGAGCCTAACCTGGAATTGTTCGATCTGCAGGAAGACCCGTTTGAGGAGCACAACGTTGCTGAACAACAATCGGAAGTTGTTAAGCAAATGTTAGGCGATTACGACAAGTGGTTTGACGATGTGAGTTCCACTCGTGATGACAACTACGCGCCGCCGCGGATTGTCATCGGCTCGCCACACGAGACAACCAGCGTGCTTACGCGGCAGGATTGGCGACATCGTAAAGGCGGCAAATGGGCCCGCAATTCTCACGGCGTTTGGGAAGTCACGTTCGCCCGCGAAGGAAGCTACGACATCCTTTGCCGCTACGCTGCGGAACAAACCGCAGGTGTGATCACGTTGCGCATTGGTGGTGTGGAGATTGAGTCGGGGATTCGCCCGGGCTCCGAACAGCACACATTTTCCGACGTGAAATTAGTCGATGGTGAAGAAACGATTGAAGTGCTACTCACCCATCAGGTCACCGATGACGACGGCAACAAGCAACTGCTCGAGCGCGGACCGCACCAGTTGGAAGTTCGCTTGTCACAGACCGAGGAAAAGGCCGGCGGTTGATGCCTGAGCGTTGCGGATTGCTAATCTGCGTCACCCCGCAAACTCTCGCGCGCACAACTCAGAAAACCTATCGGCAAGTTGCTCCTACCTACCAAAACCAGATCAGCCAAAGCCTGGCCTAAGACACCAACGAACTTGAAGCCGTGCCCGGAAAGCCCAGCGGCGAACGCAACATTGGAATGCTGCGGATGAACGTCGACGATAAAGTGTTCGTCGG
>CALJLD010000232.1 GCA_937982665.1 uncultured Planctomycetales bacterium | reverse complement strand
GGCGCGCGCTCTGCCACAAAAGCTGTTCATTGGGAAAGAGCAGTTTTGAGGTTGAGAGGAGAATATTTTTTCCGCGCCCAATCTTTCTCGCTCGCGCGAGGCGTTACCTTTCGCGCGGAAAGGATTTTCGGGTGCGCGCTCGACCTTGAAACCCGTCATCCTGGGCGTAACCCCGTCAAAACGGCCCGTGATCCCGGGTGTAACCCCGGGTGTAACCCTGGGGGCAATGGCGGATGGTAATCCCGGGTGTAATCCAGGGCGTAATCCCGGATTTGGATCTTGGCCGGGAAGCATTTTTCGCGCGAGATCCGCGCGCCGCAAATTTCTTGAAAACTCGTGTTGCCCACTGCGCAGCTTTCGTGGGAATTTGCCGTTTCGCTCTTTGGCAATTTGGAATTTCAGGCAACGACCGCGTTGCCTTGTCGCAGGAATCTGCGGCAGCGCGACGATGATGGCGGCATGGCCGATCATCCGCGGAGCACCTTCGGCTCCGCGACGCCTGGGGCAAACAACAACAGCCGCTCTGCATTGCCTTCCACACGGACCAGGCAATCCGGCAGACCGTCGGCAGCAGCGGAAAGGATCGCTTCCATGGCTTCCACTGCGGCGACCACCTGGCGGTCCGCGCTGAGATCGTTGTACGCCAGGTCGCGCATCTCTTGCAGCCGCGCAGACCGATCTTCCTTCGTGCCGGCGAACTCCACATATGCCACTTCATGGGCAAAGCGAGCGATAGCCTCGATGCCGTAGCCGCGTTTGCGCCGCTCGCCCCACGGTTCCACAAACTCCGTGCTGTAGTGATTGTTGAGCGAGGTCTTCATCGCCAGTGGCGTCTGTTCCTCAATCGTCAATTCCACACCCCGGCGACGACTGTGGCCCAGCCAGATGCCGTTGTCGAAACGGAACTGCACTTCTTGCTCGACATAGCCTGGGAAGTTGTCAGGCGTCACCCACGAAGTATGAATATCAAACGCGGCTTCGCGGCCATCGTCATACTCGTAAATCAGCCGCAGCTGCGCGGAATCCCAAGTGTTGCTGTCCGCCGCGCTGACAAGCCCACGCTGGCCGGTGCATTGCACGGTTTTCAGCCGGCCGCCGAAAGTAAAGTCAATCAGCTTGATGTAGTGCACGGCAACATAAGTGCCAGGGTTGCGGCCGCTGATCCACTCAGAGAATTGGTTGCCGCTGATCGACTTCGGCTCAAGCAGGCTGCAATAGCCGTTGTTCACATGGCGAAGATCGTGATCGACGACGAGCGTCCGCAACTTCTTGTGATCCGGATCAAGCAGCTTGTGATACACCACTTTCGTCAGCACGTTATGCTCTTGAGCCAAAGCGTTGAGTTCGTCTAGCTCGGCGAGTGTCAGCACAGATGGCTTTTCCACAAGCAAGTGCTTGCCGGCGGACAGCACCTGGCGGCAGGCTTCAAAGTGGCGATCATCCGGAGTGGCCACACAGACGAAATCAACATCGCCAGAACGCAGCATCTGTGGAACGGAGCCAGGCTCCGCAAAACTTTGAATCTTCGTTCCGCGAGCGTAAGCCTGCTGAATGTAACGTTCCGCCCGCAGACCGGTGCGGCTGGCAATCGCCACAAGATCCACTCCGCATGCTCCAAATTGCGGGTTGTAAAGCGGACGTCGCGCGGCCGTATCAAAGAACTGGCGATACGTCTCATCCCAGATCATTCCCTGCCCCACCATTCCCGCGCGAAGCACCTGATCCGGGCGCGGTGCTGGGGAGAAACTTTCAGATTGGGAGGAATTCATCATGGGATTTTGAAGAACCGCGAGGTGCGAACGAATAGCGAGTTAACTCGCCGAAGGCCGCAGACAATCGTAATGGATTCCGTTCACCGCCGCACGTGAGGCGCCCTTGAGTGCAACCTGCGGGATTATGCCGTTCCCGTCGTTTTCGTTGCCAGTAGGGCCGAGCCAAGCTGACGACTTCGCCACAAACAGAACTTGCATTCGCCCCGTTGCGTATAGGCATTAATGTGGATTTTGTCGGAAAACGCGTAACGACATCCGCACGAGCGTCAAAAACTTTGGGCGAATTCGTTCGCTTGGCTATAATGCAATTCTGGGCGTCTGGGATGATCCGGAAACCCTGACAACTTCCGGTTTGGCTTGCCGGCGACACAAGCCTGACCGCATGCAAAACGCAAGAACCAAGAGCAGCAAATGTTTCGTTCTTCGCCTGACGATCACACGCCTGATCCCCGCGCTGAAGAGAAGGCGTCTGCGGAGAAAGCGTTTGAGGATCAACTGTTGCAGGACCAGTCGCAAGGTTTCTCTTCGCCGCACGCTTCTCAACCGGAGCGTTTGCTAGGGCAACCTTTAGATTCGGCAAACCCACAACACTCGCTCGATGGGGAAGCCGGCATCTCGCCGCCGCATGGGCTTTCCGCAAAGGAAGCCAGCTTGCCCACTTCCGAGGTCCGCGCTCGACGCGAGGCGGAAGCAAGTGCTGCCCACAAGACTTCTGTCCGTTTGCTTTGGCTGTTCGCCATCCTGGCGTTGTTTGTCTTGGTAAGATTCAACCTGGCGACAATTGTCGAAGAAGTGCAATACGCGCTTACGCGAGGAGAACAGCGTGCGGAAGCCGATCACGCTCGCACGCAACTGCAAATGAACCTGACGGACGCGTCCGAGGCGTTTCGTTTGGTCTACAAAGCCGTCAGCCCCAGTGTTGTGCATATCGATGTGACTTCGCGGCTGGCGCAAAATCGTCGCGGCATGCGACCGCTGGCCGCCGGGCAAGGTTCCGGTGTAATTCTTGATGAGGATGGCTACATTCTCACAAACAATCACGTGATCGAAAACGCTCAAAGCATTCGCGTTCGCTTGAGTGACGGACGGACAACCTCAGCTGAAGTGATCGGCTTTGACGAACCCACCGATTTGGCCGTACTCAAGATTGACGCACCGGGGCTGATTGCCTCACCCTGGGGAAATAGCGAAGCCCTTCAAGTGGGTGACTGGGTTGTTGCTGTCGGCAATCCTTTCGGCCTGGACCGCAGCTTGACCGCAGGCATTGTCAGCGCAAAGCGTCGCGACCGTGTTGTTCGCGAGATGACGTACCAATCCTTCTTGCAGACTGACGCGGCCGTCAATCCCGGCAACAGCGGCGGACCGCTGGTGAATCTTGATGGCGAAGTCGTCGGCATCACCACGGCGATAGTCGGCGAGAAGTATCAAGGCATCAGCCTGGCGATTCCCAGCCAGATCGCCCGCCATGTTTACGAGCGCCTGAAAGATCACGGCTCCGTCGAGCGCGGATGGCTCGGCATTCGTATGGAAAACGTTCCGCCTGAAATTGCGCAAGCCCGCGACATTCCTGTGACAGGTGCGCTGGTCATGGAAGTTGTCGGCGATCCCGCGGAGAGCGCCGGCATTCGCGTGGGAGACATCATCACCAAGTGGAATGATTCCGAAGTCTTTGACTCGCAAGACCTGATGCTCAAAGTGGCCAACACGGAAGTTTCCAGCACAGCCGATGTGGAAGTCTTGCGCGTCGGTCAAGCGCCGATTCAGCTGCAGGTCAAAGTCGAACAGCGCGAGATCTTTGATTAAGTCGCTGCCGCAGTCGCGCTTCTAGTAGTAAATCTGGAAGCCCTGTTCTGAATCAAACACCGCCGTGGGCGTACCCCACACCGGCAGGTCATCGCGGCGGTTCACCTCGCTCAGCGGTTCGCCGCTCTTGTCGAACAGTTGCCAGCAGAGATCGCCGCCGCGCGCCCAGGCGGTTCCTTCGGTCCATGCGACAAGGACGACTCCCTCGTTCGAAACTGCGATGGCCGGGTGACGACGATTGTTGCCATCGCCGGTCGGTTGCCAAAAGGACTTGCCATCAGCAGTGATCCGCATCGCAAAAAGCTCGCCTTCACGGTCCCAAGCTGCAATCGCCTCTTCGTTTGGCAAGGGATAGAGTGCGAACGTACTCATCGGGCACGAGTTCAATTCCCATGCCTGGAGTTGTCGCGCAGGCGATTCGCTGGCAGTGCCAAGGTAAACGTCTCGATGCTGTGACCCTTTTGCCGCTCGATACAGGAATTGCAGCTGGCCGTTTGCAGCGAATGCCGCGGCAAGATCGCAACAAGAACAAGCGCCAAGTTCCTCTCTCACCAGGCGTTCTTCACGCCCCCAAGATTCGCCTTTGTCTTGGGAATATGCGGCGTAGATTGACCTGGCGGACTCTTCGGCATGATTGGGGCCGGCATGCCAGACAATCGCCAACTTGCCGCTCTTGTCGACTGCGATCGACGCGCCGCCGTCTACTCCAGTCGCCCAGGAAACAACATTCCGCTGCTCAGTAAACTCCATGTCCCCTTCGGGGAGTTTGGCATATAGAATCGGCAGCGATCCGTCCTCCGGGCGAGGCTCGGCTTGTTGCGAGCCGATCCACGCGATGTGGACCGTGCCATCACTATCAACGGCAATGTCTGGACCGCGTACCGAACCGGTGGCCAGGCCGCTTTTCTCCAGACTATTCACACGAATGGGATCAGACAGTTCCGTCTCGCCTGCCTGCCGGTGCGAGTAATAAACATCGCTCGCGCTGGCCTCGCCACGGAGATAAGCAAGATGCAGGTTGCCGCTTGCATCAATGACAGCTTTCGGCTGGACGGCTCCCTCAGGGAGTCTGGTCACAGCAACACGTTCATCAGCGGCCGCTTGCCCAGTTGCGTGAGCTGCAACAAGGATGGCCAGAGCAGGCCAAAGGAAGCACAAGTGAGAGAATGTTCGGCAGCTTTGAGCAGGGCGCATAGTAACAACAGGCGGGCGATTGGTTTAGCAACAGATGTTGCAACCAGTGTCATCACTATTAGGCAATGATACAAGACAATGATACAAGACTATGCGCAATTCCTCTAACTTGAGGTGCTATAAACTAAACGGCGCATGCCCGCGCAGCACGTTAAAGAGGAGGCAAACTGCCAGCGTTCTCCGGGCTTGGCAACATATCCAAGTCGGGCGCGTCTGCTTGGGGGTCAGGTTGCTGGCTGGGCAGCCCGCCAACCACGCGCTCAAGCGATGCGAGTGATTGACGCAACTGTGTTTGAATCCGCAAGTGGTTCAACTGAAAACGCAGCAATTCTCGCCAGTTGGCAATCAGGTCGGCAAATTCGGTTTCGCCGACCTCATACCCACTGATTGCCACTTGCAATGCCTGACTTGTCTTCGGGAGGATTGACTCGCGGAAGAGTATTTCCAGTTCTTGCTGCGCGGTTGCTTCAGTGAAGAGGCGCTTGATGTCGCGCTGTGTGGCGTTCTTGAGTTCGTCATAATCGCGCGCCGCAGCAGCTGTTGCCGATTCGGCTTCTCGCACCGCGGCGGTGAGCCGGTCACGGTAGAGCGGCAGGTTCATGCTAAGTCCAATGGCAACATTATCATTTCCATTGGCTGAAGGCGCGATGGCGCGGCTGGTAGTGATGTCACCCCAGCCTGCCCGCAGTGTGATGTCTGGGTAGTAGTTAAGTCTGGCAAGATCGATTTGGCGTCGATTGCGCTGGACTTGTGCCAACATCGCTTGCAATTCAGGGCGAACAGCAATCGCCTGGTGATACAACAATTCCAAGTCGTAACCGACCGAGTCGGCGGGAAGCTCGGCCACGGCGAGCAACGGCATCTCGGGGGAAACCCCTAAGATTCTGGCAAGCTCAGCTTGAGAACTTGCCATCGCCTGCCGCAACCGTACCAGTTCGACCTCGACGTTGTCACGTTCTGCCTGCAATCGCAACACATCCTGCTGGCTCACGCGACCAACGGAAAACATTGAGTTGGCCAGGACAACCAGGTCGCTCAAGATCGTGCCGTCGTACTGCGTGATGTCGATGGCGCGTTGAATATAGTAGAGCTCAAAGTATGCGAGCTTGACTTCTTCGATCGTCTGAAATTCCACAGCCGCCAGTTTCGCTTGGGCCTCTCTAACCTCGGCCTGAGCCGCCGCAGCTCGCAGCGGACGTTTGCCGCGCCAGGGAACTTCCTGGGAGACCATCACGTCCGTCGTCATTCTTCCGGCGGCCGTTTGTGGCGTGTTGGGAAAGAACGGCCAGCCGTTGACACTCAGAATCGGATCTTTCAGGCTTCCGGCCTGTGGCACACGCATGGCCGCGGCTTGCACCCGCATCCGCGCGGCCTGAATTCTTGGGTTTTGCCCAAGCGCAAAACTAACGTAATGCTCAACCGGCTTTGGTCCCGCAAGATCGGGAACGACTGGGGATGGCGCGCTGGATACAGGCGCGCAAGCAGCGGTGAAGGGTATCGTCATCGCGGCGCGGACTTCCGCTTCCGCCATATTTGCGGAGTGATGAACGCCGGTGCATCCCATGCAGATTGCAGATAACCCAGCAGCGACAAGTAGACCGTAGCGAACCGACATTTGGCATCCCCCAAAGGAATCTCTGGCATGACAGCGCATACCGCTCCTTTGGCGAATATCGGCACAAGCGCCACGAGCGGACCTGTGCGAGTTCAGCCTTGAGCGGCAGCGCAAATCTGCCAGGTGGGGATGTATCGATTCTGCTGATTATGCTCCTCCGCGGAGCAGCCCAGCTACTCAATTCGCACGCCGCGGGCGGCAAGAGACTTGCGATACAACTCATTGAGTTGCGTGACGTAGGCGTCCGCATCAGCCGCGATCTTGTCCGTGCAAGGCGGGCAGCAAATGTAAAAGATGCGGCCTTTGACAATCGTCCACTTTGCCTTCTCCGGCAACTCTTTCTTCATGACCGGACAGATGCCTTGCGCTTTGGCAAAGTTCGCGTGGATTGTCGCCCAATGCTTGGGATCAACCTCGCGCTCCAGGCACGCTTTGCAGCAAATGAAGATCTGTTCTTCGCCAAGCTGAACCTTGACCGGAGCGCCGTGCGCGCCAAGCTTCTCGCCGGACATTGGACAGATCTCTTGAACCGCGATGAGAACTTTGTCGGCTGCGGGGATTTCGTCTTGCGCGGCAGCAGTCGTCGTCATGAGATGTGCGAGCGAGATGGCGACGAGCGTCACGAGAACTTTCATTGTGATTTTTCCTAAGTTCAGGATACGGTTTCGAGAGAATGTGATTGTTTCAGGCTGGTGCGTGTTGACGATGAGCCGCTTTCTGTTGATTCCGATTGCTCTTCGTCCCAGTATTCATCGCGGAACCCGGCTCTCATCTTGAATTCGATGTATGCGCAATAGAGCGTTGGCACAATAAACGTCGTCAGCGGCTCAATCAACATGCCGCCGAATACTGGCAGTGCCATCGCCCGGGCGACGTCCGCCCCGCGGCCTGTGGCCAAAAGCACTGGCAGCAATGCCGCTATTGTCGTGACGGTTGTCATCACGCAAGGACGAATCCTCTTGAGCCCGGCTTCGTAGACGGCCGTGCGAATGTCTTCCACATTGCGGATGTTGCGTCGCTTGAGCGTATCGCGCATGTAAGTCGCCATAACGATGCCGTCATCGGCGGCAAGCCCGAACAGCGCGATGAACCCCACCCACATTGCTGTGTTCATTTCCACGCCGGCGATAGCCACGGCGATCATCCCGCCAGCCGCCGCGAAGGGAATGCCTGAGAAGACAACCAGCGAAATGGGGAAGTTGCGGAAATGCAGATAGTGCAACAAGAGGTTGATCAGGATCACGACGGGGATGATCCACATCAAACGGAAGTTTGCCTCGAGCTGGTTTTGAAATGAACCCACGGGCTGCAGTTCAAAATTGCCTTCGGGGAATTCCAATTCGCCGCTTGCCCGTGCGGCCACTAGCGCGGCTTCGACACTTTCCACCGTCTCCAAATCGCCAACCATTCCTGATGGCGTGAACGTGACATGAGCGACCAACCGCGAGTCCTCGCTGTTGATCATCTGCGGGCCCCACGTGGAGCTGACGTCGGCGAGCCGCCGGAGCGGGACAACTTCGCCCGTCTGCGTAACCACAGCAACGTCGGGAAGTTCTTCGACCTGTTCACGTACTGTGCGATTGAAACGGACCTGGATGGGAAACCGTTCACGTCCTTCCACTGTTGTTGTGACATCAACTCCGCCAAAGCCAGCGGCGACGATCTGATTGACGCCCAGGGTCGTCATTCCGTAGCGAGCCGCTTCCTGGCGATCGACTTCGAACTCGTAATAGGGTTTGCCCATCACGATATCCGGACTCACGGTCTTGGCGTTGACCAACGGATGTTGCTTAAGTTGATCTGAAACGGCGACGGCCGCTTTGGAGAGGCCTTCCAAAGTGTCACCATAGATGCGAATTGCCATGGATGCTTTGATGCCGGCTTGAAGCATGACCACGCGGCCTTCAATCGGCTGCAAAGCTGAGGCAGGCGTCACACCCGTCAAAGTTCCGGCTTTGTTGATTTCGTCCCAGATCTTTTTCTCCGTCATGCCTTCGCGCCACTCGCTGCGCGGTTTGAGCATGACATACGTTTCGACCATGGTGATTGGCGCGGGATCGAGCGCCGAATCAACGCGACCGATTTTTCCCAGCACGTTGGCCACTTCCGGGATTCGCTTGATCCGCGCGTCTTGCGTTTGCAGCACTTCCATTGACTGGTTGAAGCTGGCCGCCGGGTACAAGCTGGGCATGTAGAACCAACTGCCTTCATCCAAAGCAATCCAGTCGTCCGATTCCAAGCCGGTAAATGAATGCTTGAGGTCCACATAACCGGAGACTTTGTTCAAATCCGCGCCAAATGTTTCGGCCACTTTTTCCAGCGGTCGCATCACGGTGGGCAAACCAATCCACGCGCCCAGCCCTATCAACAAGACCAAGACCGGGAACGACAACATCAGAATCTTGCGACGGAGAGCCAACCGCAGCCGACCGGCATACAACCAAAGCACAAACCGGCTGACCGGGTTCTCGTTCAGCGGGCGAACGCGTTCGCGGGTAATCCACCAGCCGACAAAGAAACCAAACGCCGCGGCAAGCGCTGTGACCTCCATGAGGGTGAGAACAATACGCGCGTCCCAGAAACTTAACGGGAGCAGGCCCTGCAGCGCATCGCCCCAAACAAAGTAAGTTAGCGAACCAGCAAGCATGGCCACGCCAGCACCCGCCATCAGGCTGGTCCATTGCGGGATTTTTCGCGTGCGGAGGAACACCCTGGCCAGCATGGGAACAACCGTCACGGCGACAATCAAACTTGCGGCCAGCGCGAAGGTTTTGGTCCAGGCGAGCGGCGCGAACAGCTTGTGATCACGGCCAGTGAGAAAGAACACTGGCAGGAAACTGACGATGGTGGTGGTCACGGCGGTCAAGACCGCAGGCACAACTTCGCCAGCGGAACTGCGAATGACCTGCAAGCGTTTCTGCCATCCTCCGGGCGAACCAGCCGCTTCCCATTCGGCCAGACCGTCATAGATGTTTTCCAGAACAATGATCCCCATGTCGACCATTGTGCCGATGGCGATGGCGATCCCGGCCAGCGACATGATGTTGGCATCCACGCCGAATAGCATCATGGCCGCGAAAGCCATGAGCACGGCCATGGGAAGCGTGATTGCAATCACAAGGCTCGCACGGATGTGCAACAGGAAGAGCACGACCACGACGATTGTGATCAACGTCTCTTGGCCGAGCGCATGCGTCAGCGTGCCGACGGTCTCGTCAATCAGCAAAGTGCGATCATAAACCTCGTGGATCTTGACGCCGCCCAATTCTCCGCGAAGCGACTCAATCTTGTCCTTCACGCGGCGGATGACCTCGCGGGGATTCTCGCGATAGCGCATCACCACAACGCCGCCGACGGCTTCGCTTCCGTTGAAGTCCAATGCTCCGTCACGAAACGCGGGCCCTGTCTGCACCTGGGCGACATCGCGAACGCGAACCGGGACGCCGTCTCGCGTGAGGATGACTGTTTGTTCGATCTGTTCGAGTGTCTCTAACTCGGTCTTGCCGGCGCCGATGAAGCCCCTACCGCGGACAAGATACTCCATCCCTCCGCTTTCGACCGTTTTCGCGCCAACGTCAATGTTGGACTCCTCAACGGCCTGAATCACTTTGCCCAAGGGGATTTCATGGAAGCGGAGCGCGTCGGGATCGACTTCGATTTGATATTGCTTGACGTATCCACCGATGGACGCGACTTCCGCAACGCCTTCCACGGATTGCAGCGCGTACTTGATGAAGAAGTCCTGCTTGGACCGCAGTTCAGCCAGGTCCATACCAGGCGGCGGCTCAAGCACGTAGTAATAGATTTGTCCCAACGCCGTGGCGTCCGGCGCCAACTGTGGAGTCACGCCTTTGGGCAATGTGCCGGAAGCGGTCGAGAGCTGTTCGGCGACGCGTGACCGTGCCCAGTAGAAATCAACATCGTCCGCAAAAGTCACCTGGACAAAACTAAAGCCAAACATGCTTTTGCCGCGGACGCTCTTTGCGCCAGGCACCGTTTGCAGATTGGACGAAAGCGGATATGTGATCTGATCTTCAACGTCCTTGGGAGAACGGCCTGGCCACTGCGTGAGGACAATGACCTGGTTCTCGCCGATGTCGGGAATGGCATCGAGCGGGACGGCAGACGTTGCGTACCAGCCAAACGCCAGCACAGCCAGACACGCCATCAAAACGACGAGTCTTTCCCGGATGCAAAAGTCCAGCAAAGCACGAATCATTGCTGCGGGCCTCGCTGGTTGCCGCGGGCATCTGCCGTGCGATCCTGTTGCCCACTTCCGTTGTCAACTTCGCGCGGCCGCTGCGTGGGAATCGGCGGAGCATCGGGCTCAATCAAGCGCGGCTTGCCAATTGGCGGCAAGTCTGGTGCATCGTCGTCTTGGGAACCATCGTCGTCGGACTGCGGGCGGGTCTTCAGCTTCGCGAGGTACTCGTCCGGTTTGGCCAGCAATCGGTCGCGACAGCCTTCGCAGCAGATAAAGACGGCTCGACCTTCAACCATGACTTTCTCGGGCACGCCCATGGATCCCAACGGCATATCCGCAACGGGGCAGATCTTCTGCTGCTCGGCGATAGCGCGATCTTCGGGCGAGAGCTTCGCCAACTCAGCGGCAAACTCCTGTTGTTGATCTGTGGTTTCCGCTGAAGGTTGTGAAAGCTTTGCGAGATACATAGCCGGCTCGGCTCGTAATCGGTCTTCACAACCCTGGCAGCAGATGAAGACTGCGTGGCCGTCGATTTCCAATTTGAGCGGCACGCCCATGGAACCCAGCGCCAAATCCGTGACCGGGCAAATGCGTTGATGTTCCGCCAACGTGCGGTCGTCCGGCGAAAGCTGCGCCAACTGCTCCATGGCTGCTTGATCAAGCGTTGCCGGCGATGCCTGGAGCCGCGTTGGATCAATCAGCGACGGATTGCCTGCCAACTGCATGGCGGAATCGATCAGGAAATTTCCGCGCGCTGCGACCATTTCGCCAGGTGTGACCCCATCCCGAATGACAATCTGGTCGCCTGTCATTGGACCAAGGACGACTTGGCGAATCTCAAATCGTCCGGCCTCGGTCTCGACATAGACCAGGCTGCTGTTTCCGGCCATCAACACGGCGTCACGGGGGATGACCATCGCTTCGGAAGCATCCGTTGGTTCGTCCGTAAATCCATACTCTGATGCGGGAACCAGCGCGACACCGCAGAGCGGACAATCGCCGGGCTCCGCAGCGATGATGTGGGGATGACGGGGGCTGATCCACTTATGTGCAAGTTCCGGATCATAGATAGCCGTGCGATCAGCACTGCTCAAAGGCACATCGATCCGCGCTTTGGCGTAGTCTCCAATCCTCAGGCGTCCGATAGGATTTGGAACCACAACGCGAACTCCCACGGTCCGTGTCTCCGGATCAACGTTGGGATCTATGAAAGCGACCCGGCCGATGAATTCTTCGCCGGGCAGCGAATCGACTTCTGCGGCAACCCTTTGCCCATAGCGAATGGCCGCGGCATCTTCAGGGAAAAGTCGCAGCATCAACCAAACCGTTGTCAGGTCGGCGAGTTCGTACATCGGTTGGCCAGACATGACGGACTGGCCTTCGGTGACAAGCTTGTCGATGACCGTTCCGCTAATCGGCGCGTTGACTTTGATCCGGCTTACGGCCTCGCCGGACTCTTCAAGCGCTTTGATTTGCTGATCGCTCATCCCCATCTCCTGCAAACGCCGCTTTGACGTTGCAACCATTTCCTGATTGGATTGGGCTACGGACTGCAGCGTGGAGCTTTGGCCTTGGTCGAGCGATTTCAGCGCGAGCAAGTATGAGACCTGGCTGGTGTACAGCTTGGGGGAATACAGGAGCGCGAGTTCGTCGCCTTTGCCGACCAGAACGCCGGTGTAGTCGGCATACAATTTCTCGACGCGGCCATCGACATATGCGACCAACGTCTTGCGGCCTCCTTCGTCATAGCTCAATTCGCCGATGGCATTCACCGTCCGCGTGACCGGCATTCCGCGTACCGCCACGGTTTGGATGTTGGCAACCCGCCGGGCCGCGCTTGAAATCTGCACGGCGTTCTTGTCGTGGGGGCCGTCCTTTGCAACGGCGATCAATTCCATCCCGCAAACAGGACATCGGCCTGGAGCTTCCAACGGCGGCGTACACATCATCGGGCAGATGTAGTGCATATTGGGATCAGCCGCAGCGACTTGTTCCTCGTCAACGTCCGCGTCGAAGAAGCCAAACCGCTGTGCGACGCCAAGACCGACCAACAACGTGACAACGCACACAAGGAACAAGACCGGTTGCAGGGTGACCTTGACCCACCAACGGATCGCTTCTCGTCGCTTTTTGCGCATTGCTGCCAATGCCGGGTTTTCGTTTTCCGGCGGCGCAAAGGGATTAGAAATTGGTTTGGGTTCTGGTGGAGTTGGTTGGCTCGTGTTCATCGCTAATGCCTCGGCAAGAAACTGCCATCGCCCAATGGCGTGGGAGCTATAAGAGGATTGCGCGCCTCGCGATAGGCCGATTATTGGAGTCGGCAAGATTCTGGCTGCGAATTGCGCAAACGTGGCAGGCTACGCGCGGTAAAGCACTCAATCAGAACAACTGTGCGCGCAGTGGTAGCGAGAGAGAACTGCTAGGACAGCCAACAGCAGAGAGATGCCAGGCGTTTTTGCAAAGGCATGATGGCCACAGTCAGCCGCGACGCGCCCGTTGTTGCAGCTTCTTGGGCAACAACAGAACTGCCAGCGGGAAGAGCAAAGACGGTGGCGAGATTGTCACGCTTGGAACCAGGATTATTCTCAGGCGCAACTGGTCGTTGATGATGTTCGACCGGACAACGGCAAACGCGTGACAGCGCCTGCTTTGTGCAGCAGCTTGCGACCGTTGCCTGTGGCTGACACATCCCGCAGCATTCCTGGCTGGATGCGTCTCGCTCCGCGCAGGCAATCACCGTTGGGGCAATGGTCACATTGACCATCGCAGCCAACAGGGCGAGAACGAGCAGTTTTTGCGAAGCGGATTTCATGTCAAATCTGAGAATGGGCAGCCACTAGAGAAATTATCACCCGTGGTGCGCTTTGGTCAAGCTTGATATTGCCGACATGCGATTTAGTTAAACCGTTGCAATTAAATGACTTGCGGCAATTGCCCTTGCTGACTGCTTCTCAATTGCGTTGGCCGTTACCTGCAGTGGCGAACAACCGGGCGAAATCCTCATGCTCGCGGACTGCTGCGAAGTCGGCATGCGTGTCCAACTCCTGTCGGCGACCTTCATCGTCAAAATGTCCGGCGGCTGCGAGTTTCCGCACAATTTCCATCGCCTTAGCGACAAGCGCATCATGTTGTTGCTGCTGGTCCGATTCATCCAGTGCTGCGTCTTGGGCCAGGGCTGTGGCCGCCACGGACAGTGCGCGAGCGGCCTTAAATGCCAACTCCCATTTCGGCTCATCGCTGGCAAGGGCCGCACGCTCGATGACCGTCTCGGCCCCGCGAATCGCCGTGGCATATTCGCCGGTCATCGCCACCGCGTGTGTCCAATCGGCGTGGATCATTGCTTGATCTCGTCCATCATCCAACGAGAGCGCTTCGCCGAGTTGGGAAGCAACTTCCGGCCAATTCTCGTCGGCCTTGTAAGTCGACGCTTGCTCTAAGTGTACGTTCCGCAGCAGGAAGGGAATGATTGGGCGATTTGGTAGTTCCATACGCAGACGCCCAAAGATCTCAGCGGCTTGGCTCAGCGCATCCAGCGCGGCGTCGTGATCGGCGAATGCGGTACGGTGCAAGATGCCGAGGTTGAGCAAGGTTCCGCCTTGGCTGATCTGCAAGTCTGTTTGATCCGAGTGCTGCTGAACAAGTTTATTGAAGATGTCCAAAGCCCCTTCAAAGGCCTCAAGCGCATCTTCCGGTTGGTCAAGACGTTTGTACGTGTTGCCCAGGTTGCTCATCATGCCGGCAAGATCGTAGGAGTACCTCACGACCTTGGGATGCTCCCTGGCGAGTTGCTCTTGAAGTTCGAGGGCCGCTTCAATCTTGCTGATGGAACGTTCAAGTTCATTCTGATTCTTGTAGATCACGCCAATTGCGTTGTGCAAGCGAGCGGCGTCAGCTCGGTAGATTGTCACGGTCGGATTCTTCTCCACCAGCGACGTCATCAATTCCAGCGCATCGCCATATTGAGCGAGGGCAGCTTCGTTGTCGGTTGCGGCTAACAGGTTGCCGTAGTTGGTGCGGCTGATTGCCAACTCGAAAAGGTACTTATCTGTTTCTGGCGACTCTGTTGCCAGATCCTTGCGCAGTTGCAGCGCCCTTTGACTCACTCCGATGGCTTCGTCCCGTTTGCCGTTCTCCAACAAGGCAATGCTGAAATCGCCAAGACTTGTCGCCATCGCAGAGCGATAATCAATCACGTCCGGATGCGCTTTGAGCAATTGTTCAAAAATGCGGATGGACTCCTGCCCGGACTCAAGGGCTTCCTCCGGTCGGCCGGTCCTGAGGAATAGCACGCCAAGCGCCGAGTGGCTCAAAGCAAGGTCACGTTGATAATCACCTTCCTGCGGTACTTGTTTGACAAGTTCGGTCAAGAGGTTGAGCCCAGTCTCAAAGCTGGCTTGGGCTGCTTCGCTTTGTCCCATGGCGCGGAGCATCTCGCCCAACTTCAGGTGGGTGTCACTAAGAACATGGCGATATTCGGCATTCGCGGGGTATGCCTGGACCAGCTCATTTTGCAACCCGATGCTTTCTTCATAAGCCCGGATGGACTCTTCCACATCGCCGCTGAACTCATGGATTTTTCCAATGCCGCGGAGTGATCGAGCGATCTCCGCGCGAGTCTCCGCATCTTGTGAGCCTGCATGCTCTTCAATGTAGGCCTCGTATTGTCGCAACGCGTGCGCGAGCAACCGCTTGAGGACTGGCCTGAAGCGTTCTTCCTGCAGCAGTTCTTCCGTACCGACAACCTCAACAAATTGTCCGATGGAATCACGGAGATCATCCAGCGCGCTCTCCGCACGTTCGAATTCCGCCTGGGACTCGTTGAGAGCCATTTGCCGTTCCACGGCGAAATATGTGGAGATGGTGGTTCCGGCCAACATCGCCACAAACAACAACGCCAACAGGCTGGCGACGCCTGGGCGGCGGCGAGCCCACATGACCGTGCGCTCAAGTCTGCTGACGGGTCGAGCTTGAATGGGCTGCCCACTTAGAAAACTCTGCAGGTCCGCGGCGAGTTCTCTTGCGGAGCCATAGCGGCGGCCGGGTTCTTTCTGCAGGCATTTGATGACGATTGTTTCCAGGTCACGCGGGATAGCCGGGTTGAGCGACCGCGGCATGACAGGATCAACATCACAAACCAGCCGCAATGTCTGCGCGACCGAGGCAGCCTGAAAGGGAGGGCGGCCCGTCAAAATGAAATACAGCACACCGCCCAACCCATAGATGTCTGCGCGTTGATCGACGTTGGCCGCACCGCGAGCCTGCTCCGGCGACATATAACTGGGCGAACCGAGAATCTGGCCGGAGTGCGTACTGCCGCTGAGCGCGGCGAGTTGTTTCGCCAGGCCGAAGTCGCTGATGCGCGGGGAATCGTCCCCGGCCATGAGTACGTTGCTGGGCTTCAAGTCACGATGGACAATCTCCTGCTCGTGCGCATAGTCAATGGCCTCGGCCATCTGCTTGACCATTCGCGCGGCAACGCTGGCCGAGAGTGGTCCTTCACGCTGAATTCGCTCGCGGAGGCTGTTGCCTTCGACCAGGGCCATGGAGAAAAAGTGCCGGCCCTTGGATTCGCCGAACTCGTAGACGGGGACGATGCCGGGATGATCAAGTTTTGCGGCAGCCTCGGCCTCGGTGCGGAATCGCTGGATTTCGTTGGGCCCCGCGAATTCGCCTGAAGCGATCATCTTGAGCGCGACGAGCCGATTGAGCGAGATTTGCCTTGCCCGGTAAACCACGCCCATCCCGCCGCGACCGACTTCGTCCAGGAGGACATAGTCCGCAAACTGGCGCAACGACAAATCGTCACAAGAAAAGTCAATGTCGCCGGTTGAACCGCTGGCAACCGCCATGGTTTCGCGATCGCCACTGGCCAGGCTTCGCGTGAGGTCATCACTCAGCAACTCCAACAGCCAAGGATCATTCGCTGGCAGGACAGACGAATACGTCTGCGGCGAACAGTCAACACCTTGTTGTTCCCGCATGCGCTTGTCAATTTGGACAAGCTTTCGCCGCAGCAGACTGCGCTCGGGCTCCTGGAACTGGCGGATGTGTCCAAGGATTGCGGCGACTGAGTCCGGTTGCCACGTGGATTCGTAGTCGCGACAGATATTAGCGATATCTTTGGCCAGTACGCTCTCGTCGGGATTGCGCTGGTCGCCGTCTGGAGCGTTCATTCTGAACTCTCGGAGTGCTCGGAAAGTGCCTGTCCACAAACCTCACACGCGCCCGGATTCTTTGCGGTGATCCAGCCTAGTGCGCGGCTCATTATCGCGCAAGCGCGAGCCATGTGCAAAGTGCCAATTTGGGCAAAGCCGATTATGGCTGACATCGCCGAGCCGTTCTGCTACACTTGTAGCTGCAAGCAGCGAAACGCACTCCCTTCACCAACTTCTCAGCGAGAGACCGGAGACGACTTATGCAATTGGGCGCCTTTTCCGTCAGCCTGGCCGTCAAAGACATTCATGCCTCGAAGGCGTTCTACGAGAAGCTGGGCTTCACGGAGTTTCACGGCGACATCACGCAAAACTGGCTGATCATGAAGAACGGAACAACGGTCATCGGCCTGTTCCAAGGCATGTTTGAGAAAAACGTGATGACCTTTAATCCGGGCTGGGATAACAGCGCCCAACCGCTGGCGGAATTCACGGATGTTCGCGAGATCCAACGCCACCTGAAGTCGCAAGGCGCGGAGCTTCTTTCCGAAGCTGACGAGAGCACAACCGGGCCGGCAAGTATCATGCTGACCGATCCCGATGGAAATCCGATCCTGCTGGATCAGCACGTGTAAGACTTCAAGCGACGACGACTTCATGCGATGGTGTATTTGAGTGTACGTCAGCGCTACGCGTGAATTGCCGAGATGTCGATGAGGTGCATCTGCCGGCCTTCGCCCGTATGCGGAGAATCGATGACGATGGACTTTCCGTCCCGACTGACGCGCGGATGCGTATCGCACCGCCATTCCCCGCTGTATTCCTGCGGAGAATGGAATTTGCCTAGCACAAGTTTTTCATCGCGAGCTGGATGATACAGGTAGACCGTCTGATTGCGCTCGCGATCAGGATAGGTATCGTTGATGATCCACTCCGTGTCAGGCACGTACGTGCAGTGCCCGTCGCGAGTCATCACATCGGCGCCGACAATCTTTGGAGCCGGATTCACATCATCCTGAAAGACATAGAATCCCCCGCGATTCTGCTGTCGAGACCAGGCAAGAATCTGATCGGCATTTTTCCAAATGAAATGCGACGTTGTTCCGTTTGCATCAATGACGCGCATGTCGCTGCCGTCAGGAGCAATCGTCAGCATCCTGGTGCGGAAGCCGCTGTTAGGGAAACGCCAACGATGCAGAAAGATCAGGCGAGAACCGTCCGTGTTGAATAACAGATGATTGACGTAGTGTTTGGCGGACGACGTGTCCTCCGGCATTTTGCCGAAGCTGGCAATCTCCGCGAGTGACTTTACAAGCTTTGCATTGCCTGTGTTCAAGTCGACATTGAACACGCCAGTTTCCTCGGGAGCCAGCTGATCCGTGAAAGGATCAGGCAGGCCAACGTAGCCATAGCCGGGCCGCATATCATTGATCCGACGAAAGTCCGCGGACATGGCCACATCTCCAACGGGACTGACCGTGTAGATGGGATGATCGATCGTTCGCGTTTCGCCCGATTCCAGATCATGCACACGGCAAACGAATTGATCTTCACCGCGATCATTGTGCAGCACCTGGTGATCAAAGCCTGGTCGCCATTGCAACATGCATCCCTGTTGCCAGCCCCAGGCTGTACTGGAACCAAATTCCCTCCACTTATCGCCGTCCTCGAGATCGATCACACCAAGTTTGATTTCATCGTCCGGCTTCGGCGAGCGATGCTCGAAATCGACTTCCATGCCGAGCACGTGACGGTTGGTTGAGTCAAACTGGTACTTGTCATAATAACCAAACCAGTGATGCGCCGGACCTTGTGTGATTGTCCGCACCGGAAATTCAGCGGAAGCCGAGAAGCTTGCTTTTGACGAAGGATGGTTCGCAAGTGAAGTGGAACTCGCGCATGCCCATCCGCCAAGTGCAAAGCCGGCAGATGCCCGCAAAGTCCTGCTGAGGAGATGGCGTCGGCTCAGTTGTTCGGTCGTATTCATGATGATTTGGAGTGGCTGGCTTCTGATTTTCGCGCGAGACGGTTCGGACATTCGTGCCTGATGGCTCAATCCACTTCCTTGGCAAGCAGTTCCTGCAGCTTGGCCTCGATGTCCTCAACGGTATATGGCCTGGCGGCTGTGGGATCGACCTTGAAGACGGTGTCCAACTCGCCTTGTTTGTCATAGACCCGATACTCTGGCACGCCGGCGCTCAGGTCGAACGCTTCAAACGCATCGCCGAGTTCCAAACTGGAATGCAAGTTGACGCTGGTGGCTTTGTTTTGTTCGAGGAAATCCTTCACCGGCTGCTGGTTGTCGGGCGCGTCCATACTCACCGTGACAACCACAACACCCTTCTCGCTTAGCTTGTTATGGATTTCGATGATCTTCGGAAACTTCTCCACACACGGTCCGCACCATGTGGCCCAAAAATCGACAAGCACAACCTTGCCCTTGTGCTCGGCAATCACTTCCGCCAGTTTTTCAGCATCGGCCGAGACTAGCGAGACTTCTTGCACAGCGGCTGAGTTGTCAGCATCTTGATTCTGCGTTGAAGCGGGAGAGGAATCAGCGGGGACATTTGCGGTCGGGCGAGTTGTGTCCTGCACGTCAGGTGACGCTGAGCCGGAAGTTGCCGAAGCATCACCGCAACCGCATGCCGCTAAGACGGCAATCAGGAGCAGGCCAGCCAGAGGTTGGTGCATAAACTTGGATGCAAATGCCATGTCTCGATTTCTCTCGAAGAACGGAATGTGGTTCAATTGAGGATCTTATTCTTGCGTGCAAGAAGTTCCTTGCTCAAACGCCTGATGCCCAACATCTCATGCTGCCATTATGGACGAATTTCGGCAGCGATAAGAAGGGTGCTGCTGTATCATCTTTGATTCAACGTAAACACCACCGATAAGACCGCAAGGCTTGCGAAGAAAAATGCCGGACGAACGTTCATTTGGTGAGCGCCCAGCCGACGAGCGTACATTCGACGTCACTCCAACCGGGGCGGAACTCCCCCGTGGCCAAAATCCGTATGCCGCCCCGACAACGGAACTTGGCGTTCCGCTTGCGAGGCAGAACCCGGAAGACGACTTCGCCATTTGGCGATACAACAACAAGCTGATTCTTCGCCGTGGATATGAACTGCCGGACGTCTGCGTCCGAACGAATACGCTGCAAGATCTTCGTCGCAAGACACGAGCGGCATCATGGACGCCATCCTGGGCCCTGTTGTTCGTCTTGCTTGGTTGTTTGCCGTTTCTGATTGTCTTCATCCTTACAACAAAACGCGAGAAGATACGCTTCAGTATCACAGAGCGCGAGAATCGTCGGCGACTGAATGCGATTCTCATGGGCTGGTTTATTGGTGGAGCTGGGCTCGTTCTAGTGATCTTGCTGATGTCGACGGCGATCGCGAATACGGTCAACCAGCCCGGAACCGGAATGGTTCGGACGATCT
>CALJLD010000231.1 GCA_937982665.1 uncultured Planctomycetales bacterium | reverse complement strand
CCAGCGTGTAGCTGTAGCCGTCGCCCAGGCCGTAACGCAGCTTGATGATCTCGCGCTCGCGGTAGCTGAGCGTCTTGAGCACGCGATGGATGCGGCTGCGGAGCATCTCTTGCGCGGCGCCTGTGGCCGGGCTCTCCGCGCCGGAATCTGGCAGCAAGTCGCCAAACTGGCTATCCTCACTGTTGCCCACCGGGCGGTCAAGGCTGATGGGATAGCGGTTCATCGCCATCACGCGACGAGCTTCATCGACCGCACATTGCGCGGCCTTGGCGGTCTCTTCGATCGTGGGCTCACGACCAAGCTCTTGCAACAGCTTGCGAGAAACGTTCCGCACCTTGGACATGGTCTCAACCATGTGAACCGGAATGCGGATGGTCCGGCTCTGGTCCGCCACGGCGCGAGTAATCGCCTGACGAATCCACCACGTGGCATACGTGCAGAACTTGAAGCCGCGGCGATACTCGAACTTGTCGACCGCACGCATCAAGCCGGCGTTCCCTTCCTGAATCAAATCCAGAAAGCTCAAACCACGGTTGCGATACTTCTTGGCGATGGAGACCACCAACCGCAGGTTGCCTTCAGAAAGGCCGCGCTTGGCCTTCTGATATTTGGCATAGACCTGGCGGAGATACTTCACGCGGTTCCGCAAGCTGGTGGGCGTTTCTTGAGTCGCCCGCAAAATGGTGCGGAACTCGGCAATCACCGGCGCGCGCTCGGACATCGGCACGCGGTCCTTTTTCATCTTCTTCAGCATCGCCTGAAGTTGATCCAGCCGTTTGCTGAACTCAATCACCATGCGAATGTAAGGCTCCACCCGCTGCGTCCGCAGGCCGAGTTCCTCAATCAATTGCACAGCTCGACGGCGACGACGGCCCAAGCGGCACCACGCCTCACGGCGATCCTGCATCTTGAACCGCTTGCTGGTGGCGATGGTGTAGTCCTTGCGGTTCTCCTGCAGCAGTTGCTCGGCCGTTGCCAGGTTGTACGGCATGCGGCCCAAGATCTGCTCTTTCTCCAGGTGATCCGTAACGGAAACTTGCACCGTGCGATCGAACGGCAACTCGTTGTCATGCACGCGCTTCAAAATCTTGAACGCGTTCTGAATGACGTAATCGCACTCCAGCAACTTGCGGCGAAACTGACAGCGGGTGATCTCAATCTCTTTGGCCAGCGAGATCTCTTCCTTACGCGTCAGCAACGGGATTTCGCCCATCTGCGTCAGGTACATTCGCACCGGATCATCAGACCAGGACTCACCGTCATCCGTCCCTAAGATATCTTCCGCGGAGAGATCACCACTTTCCTCTTCGGAATCTTTGTTTTTTGATTCGTCCGAATCGTCGTGTTCATCATCCAGTTCGTTTGTCTCATCAACGAGCTCAACGGCTTCATCAGCGCTGGGAGAACGATCATCTTCAAGATCGTCTAACAGGGCGTTAAACATGGGCGTTCCTGGGAATGGGAGGGCGAAACGGTTGTTCCAAGTTTGGCGTGTTCTGAATGAGCTTCGACTTGCTTTGCGGTTGACCTGCAACGGCATCAACGCGAACAGTCAGCGCGAGAGTTCATCAGAAACGGCAACATACATTTGAGATTGTGCTGATTGATGCGGCGGGAAATCCGCAGACTGAATTCTGGTTTGGAGGATGCGGACCTCGACGAGTGGAACTCGCGGTCCGGCAATCAACTCCCGACGAGAGTCTGCTTGAGAACAAATGGCAGGCCGCATGCAAAAGGTGACTGTGGGTCAGGAAGACTGTGGGTCAAAAAGTATCTCTAAGACTTGCTTGCAACGGAGTAACGAAACTGATGCGGTTGGCGGTGTGATTAGTTTGCGGCTTGGAATAATGGAAAGAGATTGCGGAAAAGAAGTTGAGCTTTCCGGCTTGCTCATCTTTCAGCCGAAGTACGTAATCCTACCACTCCGCAAGAAGGTTGTCGGCGGCGACTTCCATTTGGAAAAAGATTCATCACACGAAGACAAATCCGGTCTGTGAAAATCGTCCGCTTGAAAAGTTTGTACGAGGAACTGCTCGATTGCGTTTGTCGCGAGTTGTTCGTCGATAGTGCTCGGCTTGCGTCGTGTTGTCTCGTTGTCTGCTTTAGTCGTCTTGGTCTGGCTGCCGTTGATGACTTGTCAAAGCTTGCGGGTGTCCCCGAGTTTCACGTTCACGTCCGCTTTGCAATCATGCACACGGCCCGTTGCTTTCTGTTCTTGCGATCATCCCTCGTGCCATCTGGCCACCTGCGCGGAATCCACATCAACAGGCTGACCATCACACGAGCAACAACTTGGAGTCCAGGGCATCGCGCGCAGAGTCCATCTCCACGGATAGGAACTCACCTTCCAAAGAACAACTACTGTTCTTCGCCAGTTCCCACAATCGGCAATCCCTGATAAGCACGGAAAGTCTTCCGATGACTTCAAATCGCGCAGGAAGGTCCAGCAAATGGAAGGTCCGGCAGAACAAGCGACAACGTGACTGAAGCGGGGGATGTCCAAAAAACCACGCCTGAGATCGAGACCAACCCAGGCGTCATTTCTCCGATGGAATGTCAACCCGCCCAACTGCTGCCTTGCTGCCGGCCGTGATCCAAACCCCTAAGGGGGTCTCTCTTAACCACGAGCGCGATCGGCTTGCAATCCGCATAATTGTACTCACGGGAATTCGCCGGTCCAGAAAATGTGGCCAAAAAACCCGCTTCTGGCTTGATTTTTCCAAAAAAGTACGCCCGCCCGTCGCCTGTGACAAACCCCACCTGCGGAAGTCTTGCCCCTGGACATTTGGTGAAACAGATTCCCGATCGCAAGTCACAACCGGCAAGGGCCCAAAGTCTTCCGCATCCTGCAAACCTCAGGCTATTCCTCACACTGAATCATCTCTTCAAACGTCTGCCGTCTGCGGACCAACTCAGCCTGACCGCCATCGATCAGCACTTCCGCAGCCAGTGGTTTGGAGTTGTAGTTGCTTCCCATCACGGAGCCATAAGCCCCCGCACACTCGATGGTTAAAAAGTCACCGACCGCCGCCTGTGGCAGCTCTCGCTTGTCGACAAATCCCTCTTCGTCTTGCGTGAAAATGTCGCCTGATTCGCACAACGGGCCGCCGATGACCACCGGCTGAGTCCCTTTTTTTGGGCTCGCCGCATCAATCGACATCGGGTGATAAGCCCCGTAGAGAATGGGTCTGGCCAGGTTGTTAAAGCCTGCGTCCACCAGATAGAAGTCGTTGTTGCCCATTCGCTTCACGGCACGAATCTCAGTCACCAGGAAGCCGGCCTCGGCGACGAGATACCGCCCCGGCTCAATCTCCAGCCTGAGCGGGTGCCCAAACTCCTGCTCAAGCTCACGTCTGGCGGTGTTCCACAAGCCAAAGTAGGCCGCCGTGTCGACCGGCTGTTGATCGTCACGATACGGAATCGAGATCCCGCCGCCGGCGCTGATCGCCTTGAGCCCGGGACCAACACGCAGGGCCAGGTCCTTCATCGCACCGCAAACCTGGCTGAGATGTTCAAGATCATTCCCGGAACCAATATGGCAATGAATGCCAGTCACGGTGTGGCCCAGCCTGGCGGCTTGAGCGAGCGTGTCCTCAAGCTCCTCGTGCCAGATGCCGTGCTTAGATTGTTCGCCGCCTGTGTTTGTTTTCTGGCTGTGTCCATGGCCAAAGCCGGGGTTGATCCGCAGTGTGATCTCTTGTCCGCCCATCCGCTCAGCCAGCTGATCGAGCATATCGCGCGAGCCGCAGTTGACGTGCAGCCCATACTTCGCGACGACATCCAGGGCTTCGCGATCAAAAATATCCGCCGTGTAGACAATCTCCGGAGGGTCCGCCTGAGGCTGGAAGCCGGCCTTCAGGGCCCGCAAAACCTCGCCAGCGCTGACGGCATCCAGCAAAACGCCTTGGCTCCGCATCAATCGCAACAGCGAAAGATTTGAGTACGCCTTCTGTGCGTAGCGAATCACATCAAAGGCAGCAAAGTTGGCCACCTGGCGGCGAATGACCTCGGCATCAAAGACGTACAACGGAGTGCCAAACTCTTCGGCCAGTTGCCGAATGGGCAGCCCTGCGATCTCGGTTCGCGTTAATGATCGCTGTTGAGAAGACATGGTCGTCGTCATCTGCAAGTCCACAGAAAAGGCAAAATTCCCAAGAACATTCCCCGGCGTCTTCGCCGTGGTTCCCTGTTCGTCGCAATGCGCGAGTGATCTCTTTATAGATTGCCGCCACGCATGAGTTCAAGCGTTCACACTATTGTTCGCGAAAGGCAATCGCGCCGCTTTGCGCAGCGACTTCTGAGCAAGCGGCTACCTGGCACCGGGCGGACCAGTCGCTGCCAACGTGTCGCGGTTGAGAGTCATTTCCAGATTGCCAAAGAGCGAAACGGCAAATTCCCACGAAAGCTGCGCAGTGGGCAACACG
>CALJLD010000230.1 GCA_937982665.1 uncultured Planctomycetales bacterium | reverse complement strand
GTGGCGCTCCTTGGCTTTGTCTTGGGCTTCAATGCCTTCCAAACCAGCCGGTGGCGCGGCGTTGAGATCAATTGCCAGGTTGAGGTCTTTCGCGTTTGACCAAAGGTCTTCAGCGGCGAGTTGGACTCGGACGGCACCGGCGGAGACCAACACGGTGGCGCCGGTCAGCGCCCCGGCGATCTCTTCAGCATTGCCGCCTGCGACTGGCTCGAGCGCACCCTCAGGCACTTGTTGCTGGATACGTTGAATAGCGGCATTCGCACGCTCAATCGCGCGCGAAGCCAGCCGAATCCGGTATCCCAGTCCCGCCAATAACCGCGCGACGCGCACTCCAACCGGACCTGTGCCACCCAGCACGGTCACAATTGAGCCATCGCTGTTCATGTTGTTGGCGCTGAGCGGAACATGCTTCAACACCGCCAACACGGCAGCAGCGGCCGTCGTGTTCGCGCCGTTGCTGTCCAACATCGTGGACACACGGACGGGCCCAAAGAACGTTTTGTTGACGGCCTGAAAGACCTCTTCACCCGCCGACACATCACTGCCGCCAACAAAGATCGCCGTTCGTTGCAGATCGTCGCCGCCCCGCGTGAACATTGCGCCATAGACAAGGTCTTGCACGTTTTCGGCGGAGATTCCACCATGACGCAGCAAGACCTCAACGTCGGCGTCAACTGCCACCACCGCATCAAACGTGCTGGGCTGTGCGTCGGTGTCGAGTTGCAGCAGAATTGTCCGCTTGGCCATAGCCGCTTAGAAACCCCGGAATGGGTGCGCGGCGGCTTCTCTCTTCTCAACCATTTCCGCGGCGGAAGGACTGTTGTTCATGGCATTGGCGATTGCCATCTTGGTCGACTCGTAATTGAAGTCGTAGATCTTGCGGTCATCGTCGGCTTCTGGATGAATGAACACGCCGCAAACAATCACGTAGTCTTCACATTTGTTTTGCGGAATAACTCCATCGGCCACACTGTCTGCCACGGCCTTGGCGACTGCCGCTTGGGCCGGACCAAACATCTGCACGGCTTGCTTCATGCCTTTGATCGTGACTTTTGTCACCATCACGGTGGCCGGCTTAACGGCCAGGTTGGGCTCAAGCACAGCCAACAAGTTCGTGTGGCCTTCACTTTGTGTGGCCAGAGCGCTGGCGAACGCCTGACCCACCGGTCCGCTCTTGTCACCAATCAACAGATCAATATGGGCAATTTCATTGCCTTCGCCGTGCAGGGCTTCACCAACAAAAAATGACATTGCAAATCTCCTTAGGAATTGGCCGAATCCCGCGCCGCGGTCTGTTGAAGTCTTCCTCAAACGCTGGGGTGGCGCTGTTTGCAGGATGGACGGTGTGTGCGAAGCCGAACGATATCAAACCACGCTGCAAATGCAAGTTCTTGACAGTGTGCGAAATGACCCACCTTCGCCCTGCACATAACCGCCGCATGGGACGCCCCAATTGCCGCGTTTTGTTGGGCCAGGTTGTTGGACCGGGCGATCTGTTCTTGATGGTCCATGTGTTCTTGCTGGCGAAACCCCAATGGGCACCGTATCTTAAAGAAGTCCGCATCTTGCGGAAATTGTCGTGCTGGTTCTTGTGGCAAAAGCCCCAACATCACCACCGGTAGACAAGCCCGCCAACCCTCCCCTGCCCTTCCCTCCTTGGCAGACCAAAAACCGCCATGACGATGACCCGAGTTGGACTTCTTTTCTTGCTTGCTATCGCCTTCGTCATTCCTGGCGAAGGACTGGCCCAACAATCGGCCGTGGGTCAACCGCCAGATTTCCAAAGCCTGGAACCCCGTGGATTGCAGGTCGGCGGAACCACGACACTCACAGTGCGCGGTGACCGTATCTCCGCGGACACAAGCATGGTGTTGCCGTTTGCCGCGGAAGTTCGCCGTTTGGACGATGGCGCAAAGACCAATGAGGCCAGTTTTGAGATCAAGCTGCCGCATGGATCGCAAACAGGCTATTTTCCGGTGCGCTTGTTGAACAGCGATGGCTTCTCCACCGCTCAGTACACTTCCATAGATAAGCTGCCCAACGTCGCCAACACGGAGTCCGTCAACGCGGAAATTCCATTTGCTGTGGCCGGCAACGTTCGCGGCGACCAAATCCGCACAACAGAATTTGTTGGGAAAGCGAAAGGCCACGTCACCATCGCAGTGGAAGCCCAACGACTTGGTAGCAACTTGCGACCAGTCATTGAACTCCTTCGGCCTGATGGCAACATCCTGGCGGTCGCGCATGGAATTCCCCAACGTGGGGGCGATTGTCTGTTGTTCGCGGAATTGCCGGAGGATGGCACTTACACGGTTCGTGTGCATGACGTTTTGTACCGCGGCGGACAGCCTGGTTTTTACCGGCTGAAGATCCAAGATGCTCCGCCGGTGGATTCGGCCATTCCGTGCGCTGTCTCGATTACCGAAATTGAGAACTGGCAACAAGCGCGAATTGCTTTCGTCGTGGCAAATATTCCACTTGGTAATGTGCCAATTCAAGCGCCGCCTCCAGTGCCGGGCGTTTATCCGCTCGTCGATTTTTGCGAGCTGTTCGCATCGGGGCGTGCGGCACCGCTTTTTGTTCGAGAAGAACCCATCGTTACTGAAGACGAGTCGACAACCGCCGAGGCTGCACTGGACGTGCCGCACGGTGTTAATGGCGTTCTCAGCGAAGCTGGCGAAACGGACACTCACAGGTTTGCCGTCAAGCCAGGCGAGAAGATCCAGCTCGAGGTGATTGCCGAGCGGGCGGGATTGCCATTGGACTCTGTCATCAAGATTGCCGCGGCCGACGGGCGTGTGCTGGCCAATGCCGACGATCACGAACAATCGCGCGACTCGAAGGTGGTTGTTGATGTGCCAGGCGATGTTAACGAGCTGCATGTCAGCGTGACGGATCGCTTGCGGCGCGGCGGTGACGTGTTCGCCTATTACCTTGTTGCCAGCCGCGCAAACGAACCGAACTATTCGCTCTCGTATGAAGTGAGCGAACTCTCCGTACCTGCCGGCGCTCAAACCGTGTTTCTCGTCAAAGCTAACCGGCAAGGATATGCCGGGCCCATCGCGCTGCGCTTCTCCCCTGCCCTGCCCTCGGAGTTCCAACTCTCTGGCGATTCGATCCCAGCTGGCATGGATCAAGCGCTCGTCACTGTCAGCGCGAATGATGCTTCGGCCACTCCTCTGCCCAAGCTGGAGTTGATTGGCGAAGCGCAAATCGGTGATCGCACGGTTCGGCGTTACGCGGCGCGCAATCCTGACAAAGTCGCCAAGTATTCTCCGTGGCTGGCTCGTTATTCCTCGTTGGCGACAATCCGTGAAAGATCGATTGGCATCGCCTGGCAACTTCCTGAAGAGTTGCAGCCGGCGCCCGGCGAGACGATAACCGCGCCTGTGCAACTTGCCCGAGGCGACAACGTTGGCGGTAATGTTCGACTGCAATTGCTCACCAGCCAGGTTGTTCCTTTGTTCACAAGCGGACCCAATAACGGCAAACCACAAGAAGCGAAAGCCATTCGGCTTGGCACGGCCGTCAACCTGGCCGCCGGCGATTCCGGTGAAACGAACGTTGCGATCTTGATTCCCAATGACCTGCCCTTTGGCGTTTATGACATCGCGCTAGCTGCCGAGTTGCTTTCGGCCGATGGCAAGCGCGTGCTTGACCGTTCCGTGACGCCCGCGCGCAGGTTTTCCGTTGTTGGTCCTTCGTTTGAAATTGCTGTTGATGCGAATGTCCTTTCGCAGCCATTGTCTGGTGTGATTGGGGAAGGCGAAGCGAACGTCATCAATGGGCGGATCACGCGAAGTGGCGGAATGCAGGGTCCGGTCACAATCACGCTGGCCGGATTGCCAGAAGGTTGGGCCGCCCCGGAAGTGCAAGTTCCCGCAGGCGAAGACACGTTCCAACTCGCACTGAACTTCCCGCATTCCACAGCCGCAACGCCAACTCAAGCAATGGCGGTCAAGTTGATTGGCGCGGCTGCCAACGGTGATCTTGAAATCAAGGCCGCGGAGGAGTTGCCGTTCACGGTCAACGTCACCCAAGGAACCAGGCCGAAACTGTTCCCCATCTTTGAAGACGAACGCGGCTTTGCCACCAACCTGACCGAAGGCGGCGGCCAGGCCAGTTTGACCACCGCGGATCGTTACAGCGGAGTGCATGCCGTGCGGGTGACTCCGGAGCAACGCTTCCGCACGCAATCGCCGCGGTTGGGTATTCGCATCAAAGAACATCCCGGCGATGGCGAGTTCCGCTATCTGCGTTTCGCCTGGAAGAAATCCGGCGGCAAGAACATCACGCTGCAACTTAACGCCAATGGCAGTTGGGGGCCGTTGTTGGGCGTGGAAGGTCCGTCGTTTCGTTATCAAGCCGGAGAGCCGCGCGGTGATGTCGCCGGCATGCTGCTGAACGAACAGTTGCCGGCGGAATGGGTTGTGATCACGCGCGATTTGTTTGCCGACTTTGGCGAGTTCCAGTTGGACGGAATCGCGCTGACTCCCAGCGATGGCGAAGCGGCGCTGTTCGATCACATTTATCTCGCCCAGGCGGAAGCCGATTTTTCCGCTTGCCCCCCTGCCCTGCCCACCGAGCAGCCGCTGACGATCTTTGAGGACGATCCCTCTTTCCTCGATGCAATTTCCTACGGCAATGGTGAAGCAACCCTTGTCGAGGATGATCGCACCTCGGGCACCGCGGCAGTCAAAGTGACGCCGGATCAGCGCTTTAATGCGAAGCTGCCAGGCTTGACCGTCAAGATTCGGCAATTCCCGCAAGAAGGTGAATATCGCTTCGTGCGTTTCGCCTGGAAGAAGCAAGGCGGCCAGGCCATCTGCTTTCAACTCAATCACGATGGTGTTTGGGGTCCTGACGACGCCGGGCGGAAATTCCGTTACCACGCAGGGCCCGGGCCGGAATGTTACGGAGCTTCGCTCAATCTTTCGCAGCAACTGCCGGCCGATTGGGTGGTGATCACGCGCGACCTCTACGCGGACTTTGGCGAATTCACGCTTGACGGGATCGCCCTGTCGCCCATTGATGGCGAGTTCGGGCTGTTCGATCAAATCTATCTTGGGCGGACGCCGCGCGATTTTGAGTTGATTGGGCGGGAGTGATGTGTCGCCCAGATTGCTTGTCGTGAAATGCGGGTCTCCGCTCAAGCCGCGCATGCGTTGATTGTCCCCCCGACGATTCCACAACGGCTGGCCGGCTTGATTCCGGTGCAAGCGTGAATGGAATTCTGATAGCAATCCAGACTCACAACAGTTGTTATGCTTGAGGTACTTTTGCTCTCGCTCGATTGAACTTGCATTCTTAAGAGAGCCAGCTCCCCATGTTTTGCGACGTTTGTGTTGATTTTGGTCGCAGATAATCGTCGCGTGAAACGGTTTCGCTCGCGTGGGAAACATTTTCGGACGCGTTGGAAACATTTTCGCATGCGTGGGAAATCTTTCCCGATGCACCGT
>CALJLD010000229.1 GCA_937982665.1 uncultured Planctomycetales bacterium | reverse complement strand
GTTACTATTCAGCCAAGGGCACTTGGGCATTCACGAGGGCAACGCCGAACTTGCCATCAACTCCGTACGTGAATTATTGGGCTTCACTAGAATGAAACGTGAGTGCGAGTTTCTGGTGGAGCGGATATGGTCAATCCAACTTGCATTGAACGGGTTGGTTCTCTCGTGGCAAATCATTGCCAATTTGCAACTAACTGATAGCCAGCGTGAGCAGTTGGATCGTGTTCTTGCCAGCGCGCTTGTAGGTCGTACGCTCAAACCGGCCATGATTGTTGAGCGGGCGACGTTGCTAACAACGATGTGCGCGCCACTTCACTGGAAGTACCGCCTGTCCGATGCTGCGCGGCACAAAGAAATGACTGCCGCGATTCGCATCATCAACAAAGCGCGGGATCAGATCGACACACCCGGCCCCTTGGGTGCCCAGTCAGCACAAGAGGCCCAAGAAATGCTAGCGATCGAGTGCCAGAATGCGATGCCCTTCTGCCAACCCTACATTTCGGACAGCTGGGTTTCTGAGTTGGACTTTCAGCAACAGGTGATTTCGACTCGGCTGGCTATCCGTGTCGATCGTTACTCGCGCGAACACGGCGAGTTGCCGGCGAACTTGATTGACGTAGTCGATAGCGACCTGCCAGTAATTCCTGCTGGTCGGTTTTCCGGCAAGCCGCTCGTACTGCTGCGCACAGAAACTGGCTTCAAAATCTATGGATTGGGAATTGACGGAAGCGATGACGATGGCGACTTGCGATCTGATAGCGGTGTTATCGAGATTGAATACGTGAAGTGAGACCGTCCTGGCATCAACGTTCGCGGGGGCGCCAAGATTGGCCGGGTTGCACAGCAACAAGATGAACTCGTTGGCCGCCACCTCGTCAGCAACATCCACTTCGAGCATGCAGGACAAAAAGTGTAGCCCAGACGCCCTGGATTCCCGTCTCCACGGGAATGACGTGGGGCGCGCTTGCCACAAAGCTGCATTGGTGGGTGCCTCTGGCAAGCGAAGTCTGCCAGTGATTCTTGCCTTGAACGACAATCTCAAGAAGCTCGTTGCTCCTGCGTTCCAGCATGCTTCTGGTACTCAATCTCGCTGACGCCGAGCGGTTCGTTCTTCGCCGATCTGAAGTTGAGGAAACACTGGCAGACTTCGCTTGCCAGCGGCACCCGGCGCGCCACCAAGTGATCGTTGGTTCAGCCAAGAACTTTTAGCTCGACGCATTCATGGTCACCCATGCTGCGCGATGTGGCCATGCCACCGAACGCCACTCAAACGTTATTCCCGCGGAGGCGGGAATCCAGTCAAGTCGGAAGTGACTTGTCGGTCATCAATCCAAGCGGAGGATGTGTTGCTTTGTCATTCGTTGTTGTTTCTCCTGGCGTCATTCCGCGCCGATGACTGGATTCCCGTCTCCACGGGAATGACGCTCTGCCACAAATGTTGTGCATTGGCAAAGAGCAATTTCGAGGCTGACGGGAGAAATGTCTTACGCGCGCAATTTTCGGCCTCGCGCGAGGGCGTTACCTTTCGCGCGAAAGGATCTGCGTCAGCTTTCCCGGCCGCCAACTCTCCAAATCGCCTCAATCCCGGGTGTAACCCCGGCAAAACGGCCCGTGATCCCGGGTGTAACGCCGGGCGTAACCCCGGGTGTAATGGCGGATGGTAACCCCGGGTGTAATCCAGGATGTAATCCCGGATCTGGATCTCGGCCAAGAAGCATTCTTCGCAGTAGATCCGCGCGTCGCAGATTTTTCCAAAACTCGTGTTGCCCACTGCGCAGCTTCCGTGGGAATTTGCCGTTTCGCTCTTTGGCAATTTGGAAATCTCTATAAACGTGCGTCGGCTACGCGCGCAGCATTGTCGTTTCTGCGCGGCACTCTCTGCGCACGGCGTTGTCTTTACACGGCAATCTTTTCGCGCGGCGGTGTCTTTGCACGGCATTGTCCGCGCGCGGTGTCGGTGCGCAGCATCGGCGGGGCGTTACGCACTGGCGAAACTGTATTCTCGCACGCTCGACCCTCTTCGTCACCGATTACCGGCGACGATTGATGGGAGTGAAGAGGTAATAGTGCGAGTAGATCTGGTAGTAGCTGGTGTGCCCAGTTCCGGGAATGGCCGTAGGTCCTGGCGTGGTCCTGGCCTGGCTTTGCGGCGCGCTGACGGACCCTCTTTGCAATTGCTGAATCTGGCGGCCTTGCTGTTGCAAGCTTTGCCGAAAGAGAAGTTCCGGGCGAACGAGGTTGTAGTAATTCTCTGCCGGCGTGCCGCTTGAGCGGAGCAGGTTGAGGTAAGGGCTCACCGTAGGCCGGCGAACGCCTTGGGCGTGACTTTGCGAACCGAAGGATGCCGCGATGAGCAGCGTTGCTGCCGCGATGAGAACCGGTGCGTAGGTGCGTCGCATTGAAAATTCTCCTGTTGAGACGCGGCCCCCTGACGAACTCGCCCCGCGATTTATGCTAGCAGCAGTTGGCTGCAGGGCAAACTCTTGCTTGGCGTTGCCGCGTTTATCGGCAAACGACAACAGAATCTTGAGACGCGGCAAACAAGTTGCCGCAGTGCGAAGATCGACACATGCCAGGCAGGTAGGACGTATGCTGCTTCGCACGGAAGCATTGCTGACAGGCGCTTGGCGAACAAGATTGAGCCTGCCTCAGAGCGACATGCCGGATGCTGTCGTTTCGCCTGACTTTCTTCGCCGGCGGATTCGCACCCAAAAGGCGGTACCGCCCAGCACACTCCAGATCACCATTGTTCCGGGTTCCGGGACCGCTTTGAGCGTCCACCCGATATCGGAGAGAACTCCCAAGTCTTCTGAAGAGTAGACGCGTTTTGTGACGCCGGGAGCGATCCCAGGGTTCATCACGGAACCGCTGTGAGCGCCGGGGTCCAGGTGGCCAATGCTAGAACCGGAGTTGAAGCTTGAAGGAGCGTAGACTTCTACCGGGTTGCCATTGTTCCCAGCGCGAGCGCCGGCTCCATCGAAGAAAAGGTCTCCGCTGGTCAAGTCCGCCGGCGAACCAACGAAGTTGATTCCGGAGAAGAGTTGTGTGCCGTTGCCACGTTCCAGAAAGCTATCGTAGACGCTGTAAACATTGTTGCCGCTACCTTGGCCATTGCCGTTTGCTTCCAGAAACGAAAGGTAGCCCATAGCGTGACTGATCTCATGCAGCAACACGCTGAACAGATCGAACTCATTGCCGGCAGGGCCGCCAAGGCCGCTATTCCAGGTGCGGCCGAAGTTCACGCGAGCTTGAGCGTCAACAGCGCCAGCAAACGGATCATTACCGGAAGTTGCGTGGTCGAATAAGAACCCATTCGTGAAACCAGCCGGTCCGCTGAAGAACAAAGGGCCAGCAGATGCGAGTGTTCCGCTTCCTGGTGCATTGTTCGAAGTCAGGAACTGGATGTCCGCCGATCCGGTATGGTCAACGACGGTATTGATGTAATCCAGGACAGCGTTGACGGTAGATCGTCGCGTCGCGCCAAGCGTGGGGTCATCAAAGCCGAAATTGCTGTTACCGTTTACATCATCGTAGATGACGTTGAAGGTAATATCGGCGGAGAGTGTGCTGGCGGGAATGAAAGCCACGCACACCGCGAGGATGGCGGTAAGCAAACGCATTGCAAAGAAGTCAGCAGTCCGGAAAAGGCGGAATCGCCAAGATGAAGTGAAAGCGGTACGAAAAGAGGGCGGAGGGAAATGACCCCGCCGCCCTCTCTTGTAACCGAGCAGAAAGCGTACCACTGCGCAAGTGGCGATGCTAGCTTTTACTGCTGATTCTTCTTACGACGACGCCAGCCAACCAGACCGCACGAAGCGCCGGCCAATGCCCAGATTGTGCATGTCGCGGGCTCAGGCACGGGATTGACTGTGAACAACGTGGATTGCAGGTGCTGAGCGCCCATTGTGTCGGTCACTCGCAAGCCGAGGTTGTAGGACGTGCCAGGTGTGATCCCAAGTGTGAGCAATTGAGCCCATGTCACGGTAGGAGTTTCGCCTGTGACATCGAAAACCGAGTCGCCATTGACATCCCATTCCCAGCTGACAACAGCGTCGCCAAAGGACGCATCCGGATCGAACGAACCCGAACCATCCAGGAAAAGGTCGAAGCCCGGGTCGATGGTATAGGGGCCGCCGGGGTCAGAAACCGGAGCCGTGTTCGCTTGCAATACGAGATCAAGCTGTGTGATCTCGGTAGCTCCAGTGCCGAAAAAGCCCGTTCCACTTGCAGAGGGGATATCGCCGCCGATGACAAAGTGGGTGCCGGCACCATTTTGAAGGTCGTTAATTGCAGCCGCATTCAACGCGATGCTGTGTATGGTGCTCGCAGCGATCGTTGTCGTGCCGTACTGAGTACCTGTTTGCAGATCGGTGTGGATCGCGCCGCCACCGGTGGTGTTCGTTGTCAGGGCGTTGAAATCGCCGGTAAAATCCCAGATGTTGAACGTTGCCCCGGGCGTATTACCGGAGGACAAACTTTGGATCTGGAATGTACCACTAACAATCCAGCTACCAGCCCAACCACTGCGGTCGAAAGTGAAATAACTGTTGCGGTTAAAACCGACAAAGTTTGAGGTGGAGTATTCACGGCCAGCAGCAGGACCGCCGGCATTGTTGGAGCCGCCACCAGCTTCCCACCAACCGCGATTGTCCGCGGCAAAGATGTCTCCATAAACATTCGTCGTTGTCCCGCACAAAGCGATGACAACGGCGAAAACTAGTTTCGCCTTCATGGTCGTTCCTCGTGTTTTGTAAAACTTGCGCAGATCTGCTCACTTTGGGCCGCAGACGTCTCTTTGGCGCCTCCGAGCAGGGTTATTCTTATAAACGGGGATGCTAGCAATTGGTACCAAAAAAATCGAATTTTCCGAAAATCCTGCCCAAATTGTGCTTTCCCCCAGGTTGGTGGCCGCTTGAAAGAGCCGCGAAGAGACACCCCACACCGAACAATCGATGACCAATTGCCATGAACACGCGGGAAAATCAGCGGCGCGGAGCAGGTGGCGTTAACGGCGGGCCTTCCATGCGCCAGGTCAGGGCAGGCCGGATTCCCTCGTCATACGCGGGTTGCGGCCGATTGGTCCACCGGTCCAGCTCCTGAATGTGTTCCAAAAGGATTCGGCGGACCTCAAGGATCGTCAGCGGATTGCGGTGCAAATCGACGTGTTTCGCCGACACGACAAGCTGGGAATCCACATTGTCGAGAGCCGCGCTTGTCACGGAGACAATTCCGTCGCCGTCAGCAGTTGGCGATTTGCGGCCGACCACATTATGAAACCTCACACCTGGTGGCCGCGGCGCATCCAGGAGAACGGGCAGAATGGGCGAATCTGCCGAGAGCGAATCGATGCTGGTTTCGTTCTCTGGGGAAAACCCGCTACGAAAGATTCCAGGGTTCATACCGGCCAGCCGTTGCACGGATTCCACCAGATCGCCCGGCAGTCGTACGATCTTGCCGGCCAGCCATTTTGTCGTCGCATTGGCGTAGCTGCTGCCGCGATGTGGCGAACCGATTGTTACAACGCGGCGCACGCTGGGATTTGGGCGAAAGAAGAACGTGGACGCCAGCCGCGTGGTGACTTCTTTGTCAGATTCGATTTCACCGAACGGCTTCTCACTGACCGCCTGCCAGAACTGTTCGCCGCTATCCACAATCTGCATTTTGGAGACCAGCCCTCCCATGCTATGGCCAATGAGTACCATCTGATCCATACCCGGCGATTGATGTTCCGGATCAACTTGCATGCGGACATCGGCAAGTTGTTTGCGCAATTCCGCAGCGCTGTACCAAAACGGCTGGCCCGTTGGGTACATGTAGAACCAAAACTGGTACCGCGCGCGAATGGCGGGTGTGGCGCGCAGCTCATTGAGCATTTCGGCCCAAGATGTCGGATCGGACCAGAGGCCATGGACAAAGACGACAGGAATCTTGTCTGGTTCGTAGGGTTGCGCGAAGAACAGCTTGTTCTTGTCTTGCGATGGCCTTAGCAGTCCCTTGGTCGCGAACGGCTCAAGCTCGGCTTCGTTCAGAAAATACGCCAGCGGCGTTGTGAGATCAGACTCGATGGGCACACGATGTGGCCCGACATGGACGTTGGTTGCTTTCAGAGGGTTGTACAACTCCAGCACAACCTGATGCCGCGCTTCGGGACCTTCGGGATGCCAATGGTCCCAAGAGACCGGTCGCAGGAATGCCGTGAGTGGGACGGCCAGCCCCGGTGGATAATAGGCATCCTTGGTCGGTGTTTCGTCTTCATGGCGACGCACGGCCACAAGCGGAACTCCCAGACCATACGTGCGGTATTCATTGGTCAGGCCACCAACTTCGTAGTCGGCCGCAAGTTCAAACCGCTCGAAAGCATCCGCCTGCCAGGGGCCATCACGCGCGATAATCGAAACATCAAGGAAACCGCTTTCCACGGAACCGTTGGCCAGGCGACTGGGACTCAGTTCTCCATTCTCTTTGATGATCCGCAGGACGGCATCGACGGATCCGTTGTAGAGATCGCTGGCTCCACGATAGAGCGGATCATACGGGTTGCGTTGAGCGGCAAGCCGCGGGTCAAAGAGGAATCGAAACGACTCCGAAGCGGCCCGACAGTAATGGTCCAGCGCTGCATGCTCATCCCGATCGGCTGCGGACTCGCCGGCCAGGAAGGCAACTTCCGCAAAAGCGTAGGTCGATTCGGCGGAAACTTCATTCCGACAAACCTGGCTCAGCGGCGCCAACAACTCCTCAGGCTCTTCTTCCGGGTTAAGCCCATGTCGGCGCAGAATAAGCGCCGTTCTATCTGTCATTGTGGGACCAGACCAACTGCCAAGTTGCAGGCGCTCACTCAGCGGGTTGCGTGGAGCGTCGCGAACCGTGATCCAATCTGTCGAGCATCCGGCCGGCAGCAGAAGTAGCAAGGCCAGCAGCAAGGCACAGGTGCGGACGTTGATCCCGCGGGGCGAAGCCTTCTGTGGGGGCTTGCACTGATCAGCCGACGGAATACTCATGCGGGAAAGTCGTGACGTATTGATCACCACTGGCGCGCAGAATTAGCGCGAGCAGGACAGGGCTGGCGATGGCGGAGAATATCGACACGTATTCTCTCCATCAAGGTCTTCTGAAGGGCATGGTCTTCGGAAGCGCAAGGTCTTCTGAATGGCAAGGTCGCTATCACGTTGGCCCGCTATCAATGCAGACATCCGCAATCCGCCGTGCATTCAACTCGCATTCATCGAGATCACGCGGCTTGTCCATATCCATACGTGATCCCGGGAGTTTTCGCGGCTGTTCGTGACATGCCGAGTCTTTCTCCATAAGTGAGCCGTCATAACAGAAACGTTGCCGATTAGCGGCACAGATAGCACGGCAGGTAATTTCGCTAGAGTTTACCGTTCTTATTCAACTGGCGCGAGAAGCCAGACCGATACTACCGGCACAGAGAAGCGCGCCGTCTGTACGGAGGCAACGCGCGCGGACAATCCATGCAACCGCCAAGGCGGAGTCGAAAGATGCTGAAACACCGAATCAAGACATGGCTGCTGGCGTGGTGTCTGGGCGCCGGCCTGGCCGTCGGAGGCTTCTCCAGCGAAGCGCTGGGCCAAGTTGGGGCGCCTTACGTGCAACATGAGATCCTTGAACCGGACATGCATATCTTTGCACCGGCAGATCTCAGTACCTTTGACACTCGTCCGCATGCCAATACCGGCTACTGGCTGGACATTGGCTACGTCCAAATGTGGACATCGGCCCCGGATCGCGCGGTGATTGGCAATCCCATCACCGCGCCGCGGTTGGTCATCGATGGAACGAACAACGGCACCAGCCCCATCTTCCCGCCGAACATGCGGTTTGAGATGAATACGGTCGACACATCGGCCTTTTCGTCGGAACGCCGCAGCGGCCACAGGACATCTGTTGGCTACATGGGCGACCACAACGGCTGGAGTGCCACTGTCTTTGACATGGGCGGATTCAACAGCGAGTTTATGGCCAACAACGCCGAGATCATCTTGTTTGATCCGTTGGGCGGTCTGACGGGCTTCATCGACATCAATATGGATGGCTTTGATGATGACCTGGATGGCGACACCGTCTTCGGTCGCAGTGGTGTTGATACCACGGCAAGCGGTACGCCTGACACGTTCGCGCCGCCGGACTTGGGTGATGCTGTCGCTCAAGCGTTGTTCTTCACAAACTTGGAGGTCCGCACCGAAGTCGATAGCTGGGGTGTCGAACTGAACCGTGACGTCCGCATGGGCACCAGCAGCGCTGGCACCCTGGACATCTCGTACGGTGTTCGTTACTTCAACTTCGACGAAGATTTCCTGGTCACGGGTCGAGGCGGCTTCCTCTTCACGGATTCGTTCTGGGAAACCAAAGCCGACAACGATCTGCTTGGTCCGAAGTTTGCAGCTCGCTGGTTCAAGACAAGTGGGCGCATGACTTGGAGCGTTGACACCAGCTTTACGGCTGCGTTGAACTTCCAGTCGATTCGCCAAACCGGCCAATTCAACGGCAACACCGGGTTCTCAAACCTGTTTTCTCAGAACGTGTTCTTCAACAACGCGGCGCATGAAACCGAGTTTGCTCCGCTTGTTGAGTTGGGTATCAATGGCCGATACCAGATCACTTCGAAGTTCTATGCCAACGTCGGCTGGCGTGGCATGTTCATCGACAACATCGCCCGACCGCAAACCATGGTGAACTACGCATTCCCAACCATGGGCATCATCGCGGGCAACAACCGCCAAGAGTTGTTCATTCACGGTTTGACGCTTGGCGTGAGCTTCAACCACTAAGGTTGAACTGAGACATCTTTCGACATGCAAGAACCCCCGCGAATGAGTCATTCGCGGGGGTTCTCTTGTTTTGTCTGCTTTGGGGATTTGCTTAGGCGCCGATAATCGGGCTGCTTAAGCTTCCGCCATCTTGGACTTTGCGATGCTCCGCAATTCCTCCAACTCTTCGCCAAGTCGGTGCCGCAACGGACTTTCGTAGCGGAGTTCCTCCAAAAGTTGCTCGGCCTTGTCAAGAGATTCCTGCGTCACTTCCATGCCGCTAAACAATTTGCGCCAACTTCTGGCCACCTCTTGTTCGGTAAGCAAATCTAACCTCGCCTTTGTTGGAAAAAGATTGACGCCACGTCACAGAATCTTGCGCGGCAAACTTGTTCATTCCTTTGTACCTGCGAATGCAAGTCGCTTCAAGACAAACTTCGCCGCAGTTAAGAGCGTTTTGTGATTCGCGCACGCTACGACGCTGAGGATGCGTCAATTGGCTGGCTCGTCGCATCGCGAATTTGCTCGAGACTCTTGGCCAATGCGTCAACCGTGTAGCGAATCTGCTCTTCCGTATGTGTGGAAGTGATGAAGAACCGCAGGCGGGCTTTGTCTTCTTCCACTGCTGGCGGCAAGATTGGCTGCACGTTGACCCCGGCTTGTTTCATTGCCCTGGCAAGCTGCAAGCAATGAATGCCATTTCCCACGATTGCGGGAATCACGGGCGTGCCATCACTCATTCCGGTGTTGATGCCGCGACGTTTGGCCAATTGCAGGAACAATGCGGACCTTTGCTGCAATTCTTCCACCCGATTGGGCTCCGACTCCAAGACACGCAACGCTTCCAACGCTGCCGCGGCATTCGCGGGCGGAAGACCTACGCTGTACACAAAGCCCGGTGCCGTGTGCTTGAGATACTCGACAACTGCCCGATTGCCGGCGATGTATCCGCCGCAGCTTGCGCATGACTTGCTGAGCGTCCCCATCCAAAGATCGACTTCGGCCGGATCCACATCAAAGTGCTCGCCGATGCCGCGTCCATGTTCGCCCAGGACCCCCAGCGAATGCGCTTCGTCGACCATCAAGAAGGTCTTGTAGCGTTTGCGCAGATCGATGAACTGCGGCAAGTCGGCAATGTCACCATCCATGCTGTAAACGCCTTCGATGACGATCAACACCCTGCGGAACTCGCCGCGCATTTCTTGCAGCAGCCGCTCAAGAGTCTCCCAGTCATTATGCGGGAAGCCTCGGCGACGCGCGCCCGAAAGGATGCAACCCTGGATGATGCTGTTGTGGGCAAGCGAATCATGCAGGATCAAATCGCCTGGGCCAAAGAGGTGCCCAATGGTTGTCTCATTGGTGGCGTGCCCGCCGACCATGACAACGGCGTCATCGGTGCCAATCCAGTCCGCGATCGCGCGTTCCAGTTCGCGGTGCAGCGGCTTCTCGCCGGAGACCACTCGGCTGGCGGAAACGCTGGTGCCGTAACGCTCGACAGCTTCTTGCGCGGCCGCGGTCACGGCGGGATGCCCGGAAAGGCCCAGGTAGTTGTAGCTGGAGAAGTTGATCATCTCCCGGCCGTCAATGACCGTGGTGTCATTGGTGACCCGTTCATGCAGATTGAAGAACGGATTGTCCATGCCGCTGGCTTCCAGCATCTCCAACTGGGCATGCAGCTCTTGATATTCCACGTAGCGGTCAAAGCGATGGAACGTATCGGGGATCTCGGCAATGGGCAACTTCTTGCGGCGTTGGGACTCGCCGAGATACTTCTGCACAGCCTCGACAACTTCGCGCAGATTGTTCAACTCGGGCGCGACATCCTCCGGCATTCGCCCGCCCAGGCGATCCTCTAGCGCGGCTTGCAGTTCCACGCGCTCGAGAGAATCCATGCCCAGATCGCCAAAAGTGGAATCCAGCGTGGCGCCCTTCGCGCGTTCTTGCGCAACAGTGGCGACTTCTTCCAAGACAACCTTGGCCAATTGCTCCCAAGATTGAGCGCCGGAACTGCGCGCGCCCGTTGCGTTGCCGAAGTCCCACTCGGACCCATCATTCAGCGTGGGGCGGTTGGTGGCTCCGGGCGTTTGGGCCAACTCTTCATCAGTATCTTCCGGTATGGGCTGACCGTTGCCGCGGGCTTTGACGCCAGCTTTGGGCTTGGGCAAGTCTGTTGAATGTGGCCACCTGGCGACGATCGTGAGCTTGCCTTCCAGGAAAGCGCGGCGACAGGCGCCGCGCTGGATCTTGCCGCTGGATGTCTTGGGAACACTGCCGGCTCGCACAAGCATCACGTGGTCCAACACCAACTCGTGCTGCTTGGCCACTTCTTTGCGAATCGCCGAGATGGCATCGTCCGCCACGTCCTGGAATCGGCGCTCAATTTCCTGAACGACAATCAGCCGTGCTTTGCCATTAATCTCTGTTGAGAATGCAGCGCCGTGCGCGGGACGAAGAGCCTCGTGGCTGTTCTCGACGGTGTATTCGATATCCTGCGGATAGTGATTCTGGCCGTGAACAATGATCAGGTCTTTGAGTCGACCTGTGACAAAGAACTCCTTGTCGCGGCGAAAGCCTAAATCGCCGGTACGGAGGAATGGGCCATCATTGTTGTCGCTGCGGCGGGCTCCAAATGTGGTGGCCGTTTCTTCCGTACGATTCCAATAGCCGCGTGCGACGCTGGGCCCTTTGATCCAGATCTCGCCGATCTCGCCATCAGCCTTGGGAACATGGCGTTCCGGATCCATGATCAGCATTTCCTGATCGGGAAGCGACTGTCCACAACCGATCAAGGCGCGAGCTTCTTTGTGATCCGCCGGGACGTCGACAAAACGGTCCCGCTCCAACTGTGAAGAATCGGCGTGGACGACAATCGGCGGGTCATACAGATATCCGCCAGTTGCAATTAGCGTCGCTTCGGCGAGCCCAAAGCAAGGATAGAACGCTTCTCGCCGGAACCCGCATGGCTCAAACATTTCCGTAAAGCGATCGAGCGTTTCCGCACGAATGGGCTCCGCGCCGTTGAATGCCACTTTCCAGCGCGAAAGGTCCAGTTCATCGCGTTGCTCTGGCGTGACTTTACGAACCATCAAGTCGTAGGCGAAATTGGGGCCGCCGCTTGTGGTCGCCTGGTGGTTGGAGATTGCTCTCAACCACCTTATCGGCCGCTGCAAGAATGCCATGGGAGACATCAGCACGTTCGGCAAGGCCGAATAGATGGGCTGCAAGATCCCGCCGATCAAGCCCATGTCGTGGTAGCTTGGCAACCAGAAGACGCCTTTGCCGGATCGCGTGTGCTCAAAGGAATGAGAGATCAATGCCGAGTTGTGCAGCAAGTTGCCATGCGTGAGCATGACGCCTTTGGGAGTTCCGGTGGAACCAGATGTGTATTGCAGGAAAGCCAGCGTCGCGGTGTCGATGCGGGGCTCGTCCCAGCGGTCCTCAATGTGAGCCGGCAGTTTGTCCGTCGTGAGCCAGAACAAGGATTCCAGCCCTGGCGATTCGCTCAGCAAAGGCTGGACGCGGTCATAAGACTCCGCTGTGGTCATGGCGACCGCAGAATTGGAATCCTGCACGATCGCTTGAATGCGATCCAGCTTGCGGTTCATTCGCGGCGGATAAGCGGGCACCGCCACAACGCCGGCAAACATGCAGCCAAAGAACGCGGTGATGAATTCCAAGCCAGGCGGGTAAAGCAGCAAGGCGCGCTCGCCGGCCAGGTTCATGGATTGCAATCGCGCGGCAATGGCGCGCGCCTGGCGTTCCATTTCTCGATAGGTCAGGTCAACCTGGTCGTCTTCACCATCAACCAGGTAGGTAAACGCCACTTGTTCTGGAAGGTGGTGCGCGCGATGCCGCACCAGGTCAACCAGGGTTGCCGGGCCAAAGAAGGATCCAGGAAACAGCTTGTCCACGATGCCGAAACTCCCTCTGCCGAAACTCCCTGTGCCAAACTTCCGGTTGCTGCCGGAGACTCACCCAAAGCGAGCCGTTCGTCTTTCACGCCTGTGCGAGTGTTGTCCGATATATGCCTGTCTTTGTCCGGCGATACTTTCGGGTTACGTTTGACGCGAACTTCCACTCATCGTCAGATTAGCGCACTTCAACTCAACCTGACTGAATGCTCTGGATGCCCCTGGACCCACCAGTCCAATTTGCCAATTTACACGGCCAGAACACGGGCTAACAGTGCTTCCTGCGCGGGGATTGGGCATTCTCCCGGTGAAAGCCAACTTTCCAGTTCCTCGTCAACTGGACACCTTCTCGCCAAAATCAATCCGTGTCCAAGCCAAGGCAGGACGCGATATTAGCTATCGGCGCGTTGGGCAAACCATGCCCCGGCTTTCGTCGGTTGCAGCAGTCATACGCAAGGTAACGATCAAACCGGGCCAATTGCTGGCTCCGCGGCAGTCAACCCCGGACGAGCTTCGTTGGCTCAATTTCAACCAGCTCAAGAATTGCCGCGTGTTGCCGGTTAACAAGGTGAGGTCTAGAATCTGCGTTTGCAAAGTCGTTTGCCAAAGCAATAAGTGTGCGTCTCCAGCCATACCGCCAATCGCGTCGCCCAAGGTTCTTATGCTCCAGCGCAAGCCCGTTTTTCCTAACGTCATAGAAGTCAACTATCAGGCCGGCGAGCGCATCGGTTGTAACGTCTATCTGGTTTATGACGGACCAGATTGGATCATGATCGATATTGGCTTTGATGACACGGTTGAAGAAATTGTCGAGATGGTCCGCCAACTGGACTTCCCGCTTTCCAGTTGCCAGGCAGTGATCGCCACGCATGCTGACGCGGATCATGTGCAAGGACTGGCCAAGGTCAAGCAACTCATTAAGTGCCCGGCGATTGGTCATGCGCTGGCCAAAACCCCCTTGGCTGAGGGCGATAAGATATTGACCTACGCGGAGATCGCCGCGCAGAACATCCATATGGATATGCCACCGGTCGAATTGGATCGATTGATTGATGAGGGCGACACAATCAAAGTTGGTTCGCTGGAATTGGAGGTGTGGCACACGCCGGGACATACGGACAGCCAACTCTCGTTTCGCTTGGGCGATCTGCTGTTCAGCGGCGATAACATCTACCGTGACGGCTGTGTCGGTGTCATTGACGCACATCACGGCAGCAACCTGGAGCATTTCATCAAATCCTTGCAGCGGATTCGCGGCAGCGACGTGAAGTGGCTGTTGCCAAGTCATGGACCGATTTTCCGCAAGGACGATGATGTCTTGGATGCGACGATTGCCCGCCTGCAGGGGTATTTGAAGATGGCGGACTTTGGAACATGCGCCACGGATTGGCCATTGCTGCACGAATGGGATAAGGAACTTGCCGACGGCATTTTTCCGAAATAACCCAATCAACCGTCGCAGCCGCAACTCCCGCGCAAGCCCAACCCTGCAACGTTGATTTGGCTCCACTCTGGGCGGCGTTTTTTGACCCAAGACGCTGGTTTGGATAGTCTTGTTGTATTAGCTTCTTGAGAGACTAATACTGGTGTGGGCTGATCAAATCCGCTCGCACATCGTTCCGCACGCACTGGGACTTCCAATCCTGTCGTGACAACCATCACGTTGTGAACAACTTGACGTTGTGAACAACATGGCGTGGCTGCGTTGCAAGATCATTCGTCAGTCGGCTTTGTAATGTCGACGGCGGGAATTGCGACCGCCATTGTTGGAGTTGTGAATGTCAACCGCCAACGAATCAAAGTCGTCACTGGATGTGCCTGAGAGTCACACACCAGCTGAGACCAAGGCGAACCCCGCGAGCGAACCCGCAAAAGCAAAGTTGGCTGGCGCAAATCCGCCGAATGCCGCGCCGCGCACCGCTGGTAACAACCCTTCGCCAAGTGGTCCCGCGGCAGGCAATGCTGGGCCCGTCTCGCGCCCAACTCAAACGCATCCCGCACAACAGCATCCGGCGCAACAACATCCAACACAAACGCGCCCGGTACAAGCCAATGGCCACATGGCGCCCAACACGCCTGGTCGTCCGCCTGCGGATGATGAAGGCGATGAGCCGGACGAATTTGTTGACGCTCTTGGCGGCTGGTTGAGCACAGTCCCGGCCTGGCTGGTCAGTATGGTCTTTCATATCGCCATGTTGCTGATCCTAGCGCTGCTGACACTCAACACAGCAGTAGACAATGACGCCGAGATCTCGCTGCATGATGGCGATGATCCGACCAAGCTGGAAGAAGTAGAAGACGTGCCGCTGCTGGACGATGCGCTCAACAAGGATGACCAGTTAGAAACGGTCAATCTGGAAACCAATCTCGAGATACCAGTTCCCACGGCCGATTTGCAACAGCCGGAACTCGCCGCATCAAACTCACCGCTTGTCGATCTGTCTGAGGTCACGGCAGTCTTCAATGCGGATGCCATGCCAACCACAATCAGCGGTGACAGCTTGCTTTCGCGCGGGGCGTCCGTCAAAGGTCAACTCTTACGCCAAGGTGGCGGAACGCCAGAGAGCGAAGAGGCAGTTCGCCTGGCGCTCGAATGGCTTGCCAATCACCAATACCCTGATGGCTCGTGGAGTTTCGATCATCGCCGCGCGCAACGCTGCAACTCGCGCTGTTCCGCGCCGGGCAGTATCGGCACCCGCCAGCCGGATTCGCCTTATGCGGCCACCGCGCTTGGCATCTTGCCGTTCCTGGGTGCAGGCTTCACCCACAAAGAAGGCAAGCATCGCGGCGTTGTCGACAAAGGCATTCAATACTTGCTGCGGAATCAGGCGCCCAACGGATCATGGCACGAACAAACCGGCACGATGTATTCGCATGGCTTGTGCGCAATCGCCATTTGCGAAGCTTACGCCATGACCGAAGATAAAGAACTTCGCGACGCGGCCCAACGCGCAATTGACTATATCGAATTCGCACAAGACAAAAGCGGCGGCGGCTGGCGATATTTTGAAGGCATGGCCGGCGATACGTCCGTTGTGGGTTGGCAGGTCATGGCGCTTAAAAGCGCGCAGATGGCCTATCTGGAAGTGCAACCAAGAACCATCTTGCTCGCCGAGAACTTTCTGGAGTCAGTCTCGCGGCAAAGTGGCGCTTATTACGGCTACCTGCAACCAGAGGCTTCCAAAACACTCACGTCTGTTGGACTGCTTTGCCGCATGTATATGGGCTGGAAGCAGGATCATCCCGCGCTGGCGCGTGGCGTAAGTTTCCTCAGCGAGCAGGGCCCTGACACAATTTCGAATGACGTCTACTACAATTACTACGCAACGCAAGTCTTGCGGCATTATGACGGGCCGATGTGGACCAAGTGGAACGAGGAACTGCGCGAACACTTGATCCGCACACAAGTCAAACGTGAACATGCCCGCGGCAGTTGGTTCTCGGAAGGCAGCTACAACAAGACTGGCGGCCGTCACTACACCACGGCCATGTCTTGCATGATCCTTGAGGTCTACTACCGCCACATGCCGCTCTACAAAGAGACATCCAACCTTGGCTTTGATGTTGGCGATGCCTTCAAGCAAGACGGGGATGGGGATGGAGGCAATGATCAAGCCGCAGACGGAAACGCTGACAATCAAGCTGGCGATGGTGCGGCACAAGGCAATGGAGCTGGAGCCGACGGCGCGGGCGCAGACGATGGTGCCGCATCAGGCAAAGCGGATGATCAAGCCGGGGCAGGCCAGGCGGGCGATGGCGGCTGATAGGTCGGCGCTGAATAGCTTCGGCCAAGAGTACCGCGCAGCGCCAGCCGTGTTGTTATTGTTCGCCAACTTTATGGTTGCCACGGCGCGGGATAAAAAATGAGCCAGCAGCCGTACGATGTTCTGCCAAATTCGGGTTTGCCCAATAGCGGTTGGCGCAATCACGGTTGGCTCAGCATTGCTTCGCTTGTGATTGGTTGCGCGGTCTTGCTGTATCTTGGCATTTTCTGGAGTAACGCCGGCGATTCCCCAAATCACTTTGGGCCCAGTCCGGAGATCGTCCTGGCGTTAAATGCCGCGGGATTTGTTCTGGGCGTTGCCGGAGTTCTCACTCAGAAGCGACACATCTGGGCGGGCATCATCGGCATCATTCTGAACGCCGCGCCCGCGCTGATGTATGTCTTCGCGGTCATTAAGGCCATTGCGTCACTATTCGGCCGCGGACATTAGTGCGAGTCGCCTCAGGCAAGTCATCCTGGCTCTTGGACCGGTAGCCCAGCCAACTCTCCCATTGACGTGCGCTGATTGGTATCATGTCTTCCTCAGCACACTTTCGTGCAATCCACCTCTGATTTCGCAATCAAAGCAGGGCTTGGGCAATGCAAAGCACGAGCGCATCCCATGCCCATTCTTGGCGCTCACATGTCCATCGCCGGCGGCTATTACAAGGCCATTGATGCCGGCAAGGAATGCGGCTGCGATTGCGAGCAGATAATTCACGAAGGTTGCACTGAGCAAAGCAATCCAGGCCTCACTGCCGACGAACGACGTTGCCATTCTCATCAAAGTCGTCGGGCTTCATCCAGCCGAAGTAGTCGTCATAGAAGTTGCCAGCGAGTGTGCTGCGAACGTCATTGTTCTGAAAGGCAGAAAGACGCTGGTGGAAGCGATCGATTCCAAGCTTACCCGCAACATGATTTGCAGCGTCAATGTACCGGGTCAACGCTGCCCTAACTTCAGCGTTTGCGTCGTCCGAACAAAGGCCGAAGTCCGCTGGCATCCCATATCCTGGTTCCGGCTTGATAAATAAATGAAAGATCGGATCGCTCATTCTGTCCCGGCAAACAGTGTCGTAGATTTCTTCGTTGTCTTTGGCCACGGCGTCTAAAGAGTCGAGCAGTTGCAGTAGAATTTCATCCATCGACACGTTGCTCATTATCGAAAAGAAACTATGCCCATTCTCGGCGCTCACATGTCCATCGCCGGCGGCTATTACAAGGCCATTGATGCCGGCAAGGAATGCGGCTGCGATTGCGTTCAGGTCTTCACGAAGAATAACAATCAGTGGCGTGCGAAGCCAATCACGGATGACGATGTGCGTCTGTTTCGCGAGGCCATTGAGCGGACCGGCATTGTCGCGCCGCTTTCGCACGCGTCGTACTTGATCAATCTCGCCGCGCACGAAGAGCCGATGCGCGGCAAGGCGATTGACGGCTATACCGTCGAAGTGGAAAGGGCCGCGCTGTTGGGCATTCCCGCCGTGGTGCTGCATCCCGGCTCCACCAAAGGCAAACAGTCTGATGAGCAGGGCATCGCCAACATTGTCGCGGCACTGGATCACGTGCACAAAAGCACCAAGACGTCCGGCGTGATGACGCTGCTGGAAAACACTGCCGGACAAGGGCAGAACCTCGGCTGGCGGTTTGAGCACCTTGCCGCCATTCGTGCGCAAGTCAAACAGCCGGACCGCGTGGGCGTTTGCTTTGACACCTGCCACGCTTTTGCCGCCGGCTACGCAATGGGCACGCCGGAAGAATACGCAGAGACATTCGCCGAGTTCGACAACATCGTCGGGCTGCAACATCTCCGCGCATTCCACCTCAACGACAGCAAGAAGCCGCTGGGTTCGCGCGTCGACCGGCATGAACACATCGGCGAAGGCGAACTCGGCCTGGAGCCCTTCCGCCATCTCGTCAATGATCCGCGCTTCGCCAAGACGCCCATGTACATCGAGACGGCCAAAGAACAGCGCGACGGCGAAGAAATGGACGCGGTCAACCTGCGAACGTTGAGGTCATTGATAGACGCATGACTGAATCGCAACGTTCACCAGCAGCAGATTGGCTAGAACTCGTCCTCAGTGATTTTGAACGTGACCTGAGGATAACGAGCTCGCAATGCGGCCGTTTCCGCATCCGTCAGCTTGCTGTATTGGACATCTACCCAATCGAGTTGTGGGTGATGCTTGACCAGTTCTTCCAGATCAGCGGCCGTAACATTCGGTCCGTCAATGGAGATTATCTGCAAGCTCGGCAAACGCAATTTCCGCAAGCCGGCGCCGGTGACTTGAGTATCAAACAGATACAACCAGAAGAGTGAGTCCAACGTGTTGAGAGCTTCTAAGTTGTCATCGGCCACTGCCGTCCCTTCAAGCTCCAACATTTTCAACTCTGAGAGCTGAGCAATTTGGGGCAGTGCGCCGCTTGTGAGTTCCGTGTCACTCAGGTCGAGGACCGTAAGCAGGCTCTCGCTCAAATCGGCGTCAGCAAGACCGTGATCGGTAACGTTGGAATCCAAGGCATACAATTCCCGCAGTGCCGGCCATTTCAACACCGCGGCCAGGCCGGCGTCATCAAATCCGGTGCGGCTCACATTCAGATACTCAATCGTTGACGAACTTGTCTGGACAAAGGGGCCTCCCGTGATGGCGGCGTTGTCCGACAAGTCCAGGTTCTTGAGCGCCGGCATTGTGATGATTTGCTTCAACCCGTCATCGGAAATCGCTGGCCGGAGCCACAACCATACGAGCGTCTCCGCGGAACGGACGTTTTGTAGCACTTTCGAATCGCAATTTGGCGAGTTGATGCTCAGAAAATCCAGCTCGCGATGTTCGGCAAGCATCGGCAGCACGGAATGGTCAAAGTCTCCATCCAGTCCAAGTGTCGTTAAGCCTTTCCATTGCTCGAGTCGCGCTCGCAGCGCTGCTTCGGAACCGCGCGAAACGGTGAAGTCAACTCTCTCCCAACCGGTAAACTTGTCTGCCAACTGCAACATTCCCGGTAGTTTGCCATCATCGTGACTTCCATATGCGACAATCGGCTGTAGCACACCTTCGCGCGGCAAGAACTTCAGCCAGAACTCGTCCGCGTCCGTGGGCTCTGAGAACTCATCGACCCGGAATGTGTCATTATCCAAGGCCGCCATGTCCCGCGCTTGCCGCCACGCCTGACCGATAGGGCTGACATAGATGAGCGGCAAACACAGCACCAGCAAGATCAACAACAGCGCAATGATAAAGCGCCGGGAGCGGCGTTTGATGACTTGCCGCTCGTCGTGATCGTCATGAACCTGCTTGGATAATTCGCTCATGCCCTACTTCCCTGCACATCGTCGGTGTGCTTCGCCGCCCCGCCGGGTAGCCCACTAGCTCGCAAAGATCCGGTCCATTCGCTCGGCAATATCCGTCAGGCGCTCGCGATTGCCTCCGGGGATTTCGGCCGTGCCCCAGCCGGAAAAGCCAATGTCGCGAAGCGCCGTCATCACTGCTGGCCAATCGCAGTCGCCTTCCAGCAGTTCCACTTCAAAGCCGCGCCAGATGCCTTCGTTGGATTGCTTCTTGCGGCTGTACTCCTTGATATCGAGCTTGCCGATACGATGACCGAGCGTGCGAATCCAATGTTCCGGCCAGCCGTAGCGGACGACATTGCCCACGTCGAAATACGCACCCATCACGTCAGACTCAAGCTCATCAATATACCGGGCTTCTTCCAGCGGACTGAGCAGGAAGTTGTTCCACACGTTCTCCAGCAGGATCTTGATTCCCAGTTCTTCGGCCAAGGGAATCGCTTTGCGAATCTCCGCCTGCGAACGTTCATACGCGTCGGCGTAGGAAACTTCTTTGTTCACAACGGCCGGAACCAGCAACACGCTGGTCGCGCCAATCGCCTCCGCATCGCGGAGCGCCGTCTGCAAGGCTTCCACGCCCCGAGCGCGAACGTCCGGATCAGGATGCGAAAGCGTATCGTTCCAATGTTTGGAATCCACAACGCCGTGGATGGGCAACTCGGCCTCATCGCGTGCCCGCTTGGCTTCGTCCTGATTCAAGCCAGGGCTGTTCATCTCCACACCGTCAAAGCCCAATTCCTTGAGCAGCTTGAACTTGTCCGTCAAAGATCCCTGCACTTGCACCATGCCGATCTTCACGGCCTTCTTCATCTCCTGCGTCGGCGCGCCCTCGCCGGACGTTTGCCGGTCTTGAAGAAGACTCGCGGCATTCGCCAAACCAGTGCCAGCCAGTCCTGACAAACCTGCGACAACCGCCGCACTTTGTGAAAGAAATTGACGGCGATCGACGTGAGTTGACTTGTTCATGCTGGGAGTTCCTCGAAGGTCATCTTGCGGTGCTTGCCATGCCGAGAGCTACGCCAACATAAACGGGCAGCAGCCTGCGGTCTATGAATTCATCCGCTGCGAGCGCATACGGTACAGACGAATGACGAAGACGTGCTCGCCAACGGTTGCAGCAAGAATGCTAAGAAGTGACCGAGGACAACAAATCTCGGCAACTACACACGCAAGACCGGCGTCGCTTCAAAACTCTCGCCCAGCACGGTTGTGCTGTCGCAACCCAGCCAGCCGTCCAGCACGCCGGCATAAACGCTGCGGAAATCCGTGTGGAATTTCAAGTCGCCGGCTTGCAGGTTGCTGAGACTCGGATGCTCGCCCACGGGGCCGGACTGAACGGGAGCGCCGGCCAGGAACATGGGCGCGGCCGTGCCGTGATCCGTTCCGGCGGAAGAGTTTTCTCGCACGCGGCGGCCGAACTCGCTGAAGCTCATCACCAACACGCGGTCCTGTTGCCCTCGGGCCTGAATGTCCTTGAGAAACGCGGCTGTGGAATCGCCGAGTTCCCGCAAGAGCGCGGCGTGCGCATCCGCCTGGCTGGAATGCGTGTCAAACCCGCCAAGTTCCACATAGTAGATGCTGGTTTCCATTCCGGCATCGATGAGTTGCGCGACCAGTTCCAGCTTGCGCGCGAGCCCGTAGTTCGGATATTCCGAGGGGCCTTTCGTTTTGCCCAACGATTCCTGCACGCGTTCGCTGGAATCGAGTGCGGAGAGCGTGCTCCGCTGGATGAATTGCGCCAGCGACGAATCGCCGGATGTAGAAAGCTGCGAGACTTCGCGAAGCGAATCGGCACTCAAAGCGCCGCTTGAAGTTCGCAGCCGAAAGGCGTCGAGCGAATCGATCGACGGGATGGCCGTTTCACGCGAGACCAGCGCCAACGGCAGTTCGTTGGCGCCCAGGTGCAAGCCCGGCGCGTCGCGCTGCTCTTCGCCGCGGCGCGTGTCCAGGGCACGTCCCAACCAACCGGTCCGCGGCGTGAGATCATGCGGCGCGGCGGAATGCCAGATATCCATGCTGCGAAAATGCGAGCGATCCGGATTGGGATAGCCGACACCTTGCACGATGGCCAGTTGATCCTGCTCGAGCAGTTCACCAAAGCCGGACAAGCTGGGGTGCAGCCCGATGTGATCATCAACCTTGATGACTTGCTGTTCGGGGATTCTTAACAAGATGCGATTCTTGGCGTAAAGCGGATCTGCGTACGGGATCACCGTGTTCAGCCCATCGTTCCCGCCGGAAAGTTGTATGACCACCAGCACGTTGTTGGCGGCCGCGCGATTGCCATTGCGGCGTTTCGCCGCGGCAACAGCCGTGTTCGCAAGAAAGCCTGGAACATCAAGTCCTACCGCCACCAATGAGGAAGCGCACACTCCTGTTTGCAGGAAACGCCGTCGGGAAAAAGGTGTAGGCATGATCTGGCACCGGGATGGAAGGCGTGGCGATGGTCACTCAGCTGAATGAATGTGATCTCAAGCAATGTGGAACTCTGGGCGGCTGGCGATCGCCTGCACAACGCAGGCGAGCCGCAGCCCGTCTTGCGACTTGTCCGCAAGCGCGGCAAGTCGCAGTTGCACGTCTCTTGGTGGTGGTTCACCGTGCAGCAATTCATAGAGCCATGCGGTTTCTTCCGCAGGTTTTTTGCAGCCAGCGTCCGCGGCAAGTTGTTGCAAGTCTGGCGGCGACTTGAAACGATCATGCGCGCCGCTGGTCAACGCCCAGACCAGATTGATCCGGGAAAGCAGCGCGGCGGAGTTGATCCATTCCCGTCCGCCGTCCCAACCTTTGACGTTTGGCGGAAAGAAAACGCCCTGGCCCTGCTCGCGAAGTTCCTCAGCCAAGGCGTAGGTGTTCGCGCCGGCTTGAAACGCGCGAAGCATGCCAATGGACATTTCCACCGGCGACTTGACTCGCTGCCCAAGCGCATGTTCTGAGTAGAACAAGTTGCTCGCCAAGATACGGCGGACAAGCCAACTGGCGTTGTAGTTGTTTTTGCGATAGCCGGATGCAAGCGCTTCAATGAGTTCGTCGCTCGGTTCTTCCGTTTCGCTAACGAAGGCGCGGTAGAACTTGGTCACAAGAAACTGCGCGGTAGCCGGTTGTTCCAGCAAGATGCGAATGATGTGTTCACCGTTCCAGTTGCCGCTTTGTCCCAGCACGGTCTTTTGCCCTTCGTCATGCTGGTATTCATTGAAGGTGAACTTCTGGTGGCGGACTTCCCAGCCGGTGAACGCCCGCGCGGCCTCCTTGATGTCATCTTCCGTGTAGTTACCGATGCCGAGGCAGAATAGCTCCATCACCTCGCGGGCAAAGTTCTCATTGGGATGAGCCTTCTTGTTGGTGGCGGAATCCAGCCAAAGCAGCATGGCCGGGTCACGAGCCATCCCCAGCACTAACGGCTGAAACTCGCCAAGTGCGTATTCGCGGATGAGCGCGTTCTGCGCGAGCATCAACTCCGCGGATTGCACCTTGGCGGCACTGGTGGCGAAGTGACCGTGCCACAGCAGCGCGACTTTTTCTAGCAGCGGATGCGGCGTACGAAGCATGACGTTGAGCCACCACGCCGGCAGGTTTTGCAGATTGCCAGTGGCAAGCAGTGCTTTGACCTGGTGTTTGGTCTCCGCGTAAAAGGACTCACAGTTCTCAGCGTGTCCTGGCGAATTGCCTGACAAGCGGTCAAGCGTTGCCTCTGGTCCGTCCGCGAGTGCTTGCGAAACTTCGTTCCAGGTTCCGCCGAAGCTCGCCCGGCGAAGCAGATGTGTGGCACGATGCCGATTCCAGGGTGTTGCCGTACTTGGCCGGTACGGGGCCCAGGCCCAATCAGGATCGATCTGCAAAACCTTGTTATCGATCGCCATCTTCGCAGTCGCCGTGGCCAACATGTGGCTTCTCCCGATGCATCAAGTGCCAGCAAAGACGCCGTAGCGAGTTGTTATACCGTCCTGGGACGAGCACCGATTCACGATTGCTGGCGAATGCCAAAATCGCGAATTGGGCTCAGGTGGGAATTCGCCTGCTGGCAAGGATTCTTGCAGTGCGGGGCAGTTTTGCTGCGGATTCCCTTGAATGTGAGGCTGTGAGACGAATCTGCCGAGGGCGTTCCATAAGCCCGACACTACCTGCACGGCATTTCATTTTAGGAAGGATTGGCGGATTTTGCCGTTTATTATGAGTTTGCTGATTTTGGCGAAAGTTCTGGTCACACAGATTCCGATAGTTCTCGCGAGAAGCCCCTAGCGGGCAGCCTGCGGCGATTGACCGCCGCCCCCCGAAAACGTGTACATCGCGAGGTTTACGATGCGACGTTCGATCAGAACATGGATTTTGGCCGCCAGCTGGCTGGTGTCCTGTCTGTTGGTTTCCACGGCGGATGCCCAAACCAGTCGCCGTGTGAATAGCCGACGAAGCGCAAACAATCGCCCCACTCAGGCTCGGCAGGTTTCCCGAGAGCGGGACCTGTTCGAGGTCAACACCAGCAGCTATTTCGAGCAGGATGAGAACGCCCCACCTGCTCCGGAAAACTTCGATATCCAGGGTGCGCCCTCAGGTGGCGAGTTTATCGCTCCTGGCGAATCTCGCTTTGCTCCAGGTGAGCCGTGGGCGGATGGCCCTTATCACGACCACGGTTACGACAGGTGCGGATGCGGCGGCTATGGAGAATATGGCTGCGGTTCCGGCTGCAACAACTACGGCTGCTGCAGCACAACGTGTGGATACTTTCGCTGGTGGGAAAATCTTTCCGTCTTCACCGGTGTGCAAGGTTTTCGCGGACCGGTCGACTTTGGAGCGAACTCTAATTTCGGCTTCAACCAAGGCGTGAACTTCTCCATGGGCTTGTTCCCGGAACACTGCATTGGCGCCCAGGTTGGCTTCCGCACCACACAAACCAACCTGGAAGGCAACATCATCAATGGTGAAGATGCCAGCCGAGACCAAGCGTTCCTGACCGCTGGTTTGTTCCGTCGTGCGGGTTGGCTCCGCGGCGGTGCCGTGATCGACATCATGAATGACGAGTACTATGCCGACTTCGATCTCAACCAGATTCGCGCGGAGATGAGCATGATGCTCGCACGCGGCGGCGAGTTTGGCGTCTGGACGGCGGTTTCCGGAGATCGAGACGAATCGTACATTCAGCAAGGCAACTTCAACACAGTGTGGTCGCCTGTTGATCAGTTCGCGTTCTTCTACCGACGCGAGTTCTGCAACGGTGGCAACATTCGCGCCTGGGGTGGATTCACCGGCCACAGCGATTCCATCTTCGGCAGCGAATTGTTGTTGCCGTTTTCGAATCGCCTTGCCGTTGCGACCAGCTTCAACTACTTGATCCCGGACGAGAGCGCCCTCAACAGCTACGAACAAGAGTCGTGGAACATCGGCATCAACTTCGTCTGGTACCCAGGCGGCCGAAACTCCTGCGGCGATTGCGGTGCAGGCGGCTTGTATGACGCAATGTTCCGCGTGGCCGACAACGGCACGTTCTTCGTCAACCGGCGTGATCGCCAGAACATTAACGTTGACTAACGGCTGATTGCCGAGCCAACAAGAATTTCGGGGGACGGTCGTCGGACAAAGTCTGGCGGCCTGTCCTCTTTTGCATTGATGACTACGCAACATTTCGCCCCGCGGGGCGTGATATCGCTTAAGAATTTGTGGTGATTTGTCGCCGCTCGCCGCGCTGCATCGCGACCACAAGTGGAAGCGATAGAGTCAAAACAAGACCACGAACTCTGAGCGTAAGGAAACTCAAACAAATCCATAGCACTGAGATGTTATGTCCAACACAAGCTACATTCTTCAATTTCGTCAACAACTCATTGTCATAGGAACTTTGCTGAGCGCGTGCTTTGTGATGCCGGGGATGCTCGCGGCCCAAACGCCGACAGGCAAAGAGGTGATCGAAAAGCACATCAATGCTGTTGGCGGTCAAGAAGCGCTTGCGAAGATCAAATCGCTACAGTCGCACGCGGTGAAATCGAGTCGAAATGCCCGCTCGGTGAGCATTGATACCGTGAAGACGGCGACAGCGTTCCGGACCACGCTTGCGGAGATCGATGTGATGCATCGGCCGCAAGCTCCTTATTCCACTTTCATCCGCAATGGCGAAACAACCTGGGTTTGCTACGCGAAGACGCCGGTAAGACTTGAAGGTCCGAATCGTGATTACGCGAATGCCTTGGGAACGCTGCATCCGCCGCGCGATTGGGCTGAACGACTCAACGAGGCTGCAAACGTCATTGCCTCGACCGTGGGCGACAAAGCGACCTGGCGAGTGACGTTTACCAATGCGTTGGGTCAAACGGTGTACCGAGATTTCGACCAGACCAGCGGCTTGCTGCTGCAAGAATCCACGCGAGGCTACGTCACTGCCATTGTCACATACCGGGACTATCGCAGAATCAACGGGGTGTTGATGGCCCACCAGGAACTCCACCAGTCTGCAGATAGTGAGTGCGAACTGACGTACAGCGTCATAAAAGCGAACGCGGAAATTGCCGACGGCACCTTCGCGATACCGCCAGAGTTGATGGTTGCAGCAGGGAACGTGCAGGATGTCGATGCAGAGGGCGCCCCGACAGCAGCCGATGTGATTAAGAAATACGTGGACGCGATCGGCGGCAAAGAGGCGATCGCCAAAATCACAACACTGGAATTCCGAGGAACCAGGACCGGGAGCGGTTCTTTTCCGATAGCGATCGAGCAGTACATTGCAAAAACCGGCTACCTCAAACGCGTGTTGATCCCTGGATTCGCGCCGATGCTTACAGGCCAAAAGGGCAACCTTCGTTGGCAAATGGATGGTGATTGGTCGGTCAAGCAGACAGTTGATGTCCCTGTCGATTCGCTCGTGCGAGAATACCTGCTGGAGGCTGCCAGAATACCGAAATACGAGGACAAGATTGTCGTCGAGAGCAACATCGCCGCGGAAGAACCAACCTGGCGATTGACCTACGTTGGTGCTGACGGGCTGACGATAAGCAAAGACTTCAGCAAGGCCACCGGGCTTCTGTTGCGTGAGCAAGTCACATCTGACGATTACGAAGTTTCCTATTCCGATTACCGTAAAGTTGCCGGCGTCTTAATTGCGCATGAGGTCGCTTCAAAATCTCGAAACGGCCACGATTCAATGCTCAAATATCACACGATCAAGGCGAACGGCGATATTCAGGAAGAAACCTTTGATCCGCCTGCTGGCTTTGATCGCGACTTGGAGCAGGCGGGCGACCGCCAAGAGATCCGTTGAATAAAATGCAGCGGCCAAGCGAGTACTGAGGCGTAAGGCGGATGAAGTAACGATAATTCAACCGACATGTCACACATACATTGCCGGGAGTGCCACCACTTTGCCAGCAATGCAAAACCAGTCGCTGCCACGCACGCCATAGAATAGTGGTCTTGACCATATGGCTCGGTTACTCGGCACAAAAGCCGGCAGTATGGTGCAATCCGCCAAAGAATGAAGCGCGCTTTGCCTGTGCGCTTCATGCGACCAGAATTCGCTTGCCGATTTGCGGGGCAACTGGGTAAGCGCGTTCCGGCGGTAAACGCCGTTTGGCGTTTTGCTCCTTGCCGGACTTAATCAACTCCCGCATCCTGGCGACGGTGGGTGTCATGTCTTCAATCTTGACGATCCATTCGTCAACGAATTCGCGAATCAAGTGGCGGCTGATGCCAACTTGGATGCTGAAGTGATTCAGGCCGGCACCGCGCAAAGACCGCTCGGTGTCCCATTGAATGTGAACGTAAGCGTTTGAGAATTGCGTTTCCCACTCCGCCGCCTTGGGATAGACCGCAGGCTCCGGGTGAGTCAGGATGCCCAGGGATAGTGCCTTATCCCAACCTGCCCGAGCGATGTGCACCGCGAGGATTTTCTGCTGCCCTTTCTTCTGGGCCCAGTTGCTGCGGTACATCAACCAAAGGAACGAGGGCTTGATCCACGTCATGCGGTAGAAAGAGAACGGCGCGACAAAGCGTTGCTGTTTCAACGCCGGCTCCGCGACTGCGGGACGATACGCCTGATACACCACGATGGTGTCCCTATCGTAGTTGGCGCGAATTTCATACGCGGCAGGCATGGCATTGTGATCAAACTGACCGGTTGTCGAGCCGATAATCGGCTGCGGTGCAGTTTAGACACTAAAGTGCCGGCGAGGTTCGTTGCGGGGAAGGTTGACTGGCTGGTAGCTCGCTCAATCAGACAAACGCCACTAATCGATGGTTGAACCAACACCTGTCGCTTTCGGCAAGATTGGAATGGAGGACAGTTCTCTCCATCAATTATCTGCTGGCGGCCCGAACGCTCCTGCGTCTAAGTACCGAAAGCACAAGGGGCGTTGAACGGTTGTGAGGTGAATCGCTTCCAGCGCCGCGCTTCAAGTTGCGCGTGGGCAATACCGTCCAGTGGCGCCCACGCTTTCCGTGGTCCTCTTGTCGCTGCGCGACCCAGACGCGGGAGCGTCTGGGCTACACTTTTCGATCAATCATCCGCTTGCTCCAGCGCCCCCTTACCCAGGAATTGTGGCATCAGGGCGTAGCTGAGTTTGCCGATTTGGATCGAAGAGAGGCGGTCGAGGGCGGTTTTGATTTGCTCGTCGTCCGTTGAGCGGAAGATGATGCAGCCGCGGCGGGCGCTTTCGCCGCTGAAGCTGGCAACCATGGCGGTTTGAATGTCGGACGCTTCGCGAAGTGCGGTGATGTCGGCCTCAGGCAGTGAGCCGGTTTGGGATTCGCTGCTGATGACGGCGATTCGCAGTTCGTCCAGGCCTTGCTCATTGAGCTTTGTGGTGAACTTGCCGACGCTCAGTTCGGCATGGTGGCTTTCCACGTTCATGTAGCCTTGGGTCACGTACGGATCCTGAGCAAACATCGCGTTGAGTTCGTCGAGGTCCTTCGCTTGCAAGACGACGATGCCGCGAAGCGTTGCGTCGGGGTCTTTCATAGGGCCGGCGGTGAGCAGTTTGCCTGCCTGAGCGAGGCGGCCGAAGTTTTGCAGATGGGCCGCTTGCATATCGGCGATTTCTTCCTGCGGCACGCCGGCGGTGGGTTTGCCGGTGGTGAGAAAGACCCAATAGACCTGCACGTCCGAATCTCCATCTTGCACGCGGACGGCATCTTCCCTGTCTTGAACGCGATTGGCGCCATAGTCTTGCGCGCGCGATTCACCCGCAAAAAGGAATGCCGCGATGGCCAACGTAACAAGAGAATATGCCGAAAGATGTTTGCGGATATGCATGATTATTGTCCAACGATTGGTGTTCAAGATTTGCTGTGCCAGATTAGTCACGCGGTGTTAGAGACCTCGCCTTGGCAGCAATGACGCAGCGCGCGACTGTTGTTCATAATCAGTCTGTTGAGGTTCATAATCAGACTGTTGAGACAGTCGCCTGCCGTGGAGACGCTTGGAAATAGAAATGCCGGCCGACGAAATCCTACGTCATTGGCCAGTTTTCTGTGCGGCAGCGTTTGGGCGTGGTGAAGCTGAAGAGCTTGATCATCGCAAGAATGACCTTCGCGCCTAAGTGAGGTTTTCCCGTTTCGACAACAGACTTCAAAGTCTTGACAATCAAAGGGCCGCCTTGGGCCATTTGTTTTTCGCTCTTTGTTCCTTGCGGCACGTTCTCCGTTGTCAGCGTGAATTCGGTTCCGCCGGGGACTTCCTTGAGTTCATAGATCACTGTGCTGGGCGGATCATCCAGGTGAGTGAATTGGAAAGTGTGCGAGAACTTGTGGGGCGGATCGAATTCCAAGACATCGCCGACAACACCCGTGTATTTGTTGTTGGGTGTGCGCATGCGAATCGGCGCTCCCGGTCGCAAGCCGGTGGTGTGCAAAACGGAGCCGAAGAAAAACGGCAGCGGTTCGCCTTGCTTGGTGAGCGCATCCCAAACTTCCTGGATGGGAGCGTTGATGTTGACGCGGTAGACCTGTTTGGGAGCGATGGTTGGCTCCGCGGACCCGGAAGTTGTGCCTGGAATTTGTGTCATGGTCATTTCTTTTTCTTCTTCTTGGTTTCTGTTTGGAATTTCAGATCCGTCAGTTTGCTCGCCCAGAACTGGCTGTATTCCGTTGTCCAGCGGTCATAGATCATCTGAATTGGCACGACGTTGAAGTACAGTTCGCGGGATCGGCCCGACTTCTGCGAGATCAACAGGTTGGCCTTTTCCAGGATGCCTAGGTGTTTCATCACGGCGATCCGGCTCATCGAAAAGTACTTGGCCACGTCATTGACGTTGCAGCCAGGCATCTTGCCGACGATGTCCAGGATCTTGCGCCTTGCGGAATGCGAAAGCGCTTGAAACACGTCATCCATTGATTCAGGCGTCATATGTAACTATTAGGTTACATGTTATTTTCGGCCGGGTCAACGGTTTTCCCGCAACATTTTTTGGGCGTGTTTAGCAGGACGAAGCGAAAGAGTTCCGAAGGCAAGTTTGGCCCGGAGTATCCAACGGTGAGACTTGCTAGAGGCCGGGGATGGACTTGCCAACAATCGAAGAAAAAGCCACTAACAGATAGCAAAGCGTATTCACTTCTGGGCGAGCCAGCAGTGGCACCCGCAGCGATAGGGTGCGTTCGGCACGCGCCGTATAAGAAAAATGCCTTCCGCACGCGAAACGGTACGGAAGGCATTTGAGTTTTTTGAGAGACTTTCGCCTACGCGCTTTTGTTCTTGGGCTCGGGCATAGGCAGCAGCTTGGCAAGACCATCCACGACGTCTTCGTCAATGGTGAACTTCTTGCCTGACCCGGTTTCGGGCAGTTCGAACATGATGTCCAGCATCACTTCTTCGACAATGCTTCGCAATCCGCGGGCGCCGGTGTCTTTCTCCAGGGCGCGTTCCGCGATGCGACGCAGTGCGTTGTCCGTGAAGCTCAGTTCGGCTTCTTCCATTTCAAACAGCTTTTGATACTGCTTGGTCAACGCATTGCGCGGCTCGGTCAGAACTCGAACCAAGGCATCCGGATCCAGCGGCTTAAGCGCGGAGATCACGGGCAGACGTCCGACAAGTTCCGGAATCAAACCGAACTCAAGGATGTCATCGCTGGTAACTTGCGGCAACAACTCGGCAAGTTGGGCGTCGCCAGCTGTGGCGCTGCCGGCATCTTGCCCGAAGCCGATCGATCGACGGCCGAGCCGCTTGCTGATGATCTTATCGATGCCGACAAAGGTGCCACCGCAAATGAACAGGATGTTACTGGTGTCCATCTGGATGTACTGCTGCTCCGGATGCTTGCGTCCGCCTTGGGGCGGCACGTTGGCAACAGTGCCTTCGAGCATCTTGAGCAGAGATTGTTGGACTCCTTCACCGGAAACGTCACGCGTGATGGAGACGTTCTGGCTGGTCTTGCCAATCTTGTCGATCTCGTCGATGTACAAAACGCCGCGCTGGGCTGCTTCCAAATCGAAGTCAGCGGCGTGCAGCAGTTTGAGCAACAAGTTCTCAACGTCCTCGCCAACGTAGCCGGCTTCTGTCAGCGTGGTGGCATCGCCAATGGCGAAGGGAACATTCAACGTCTTGGCCAGCGTGCGGGCGAGCAGCGTTTTGCCGCTGCCGGTTGGGCCCACCAACATGATGTTGGACTTATCGATATCGATGTCCGAGTTTTCGCCGGCGTGCATGAGCCGCTTGTAGTGGCTGTTGACCGCCACGGCGAGAACTTTCTTGGCGTGATCCTGGCCAATGATGTATTGATCGAGATGCTCGACGATCTCTCGGGGGGAGGGGACTTTGCTGAAGAGTTGCTTGTTGGTACCTCGGCGACGTCGCTCTTGCTCCAAAATGCTTTGGCAGAGTTCGATGCATTCGCCACAGATGTAGACATCGCCAGGACCTTCAACCAATGGTCCAACGTCGCGATAGCTTTTTCGGCAAAACGAACAGAATGCGTTTCGCTTATTGCCGCCGTTACCTCGGCGGCCGACATTGATGTCGCGGCCAGTGGGCATGCCAAGTCCTTTCCGTTGTTCCGGTAGCGCGGGTGACCGCGCGGCGGGAGTTGATCCGTCGTTGTATCAAAATGGTCTCTCGACGGGCCGCGTCCCGGAAACGGTTCGGCCAAATGGCATCCTTGTCCAAAAGAGACATCGAGAACGTGAAACTGCCGTTACAGAGCTCCGCTCTGCATGACCACAATGCACACGGCGCGCCAAAAGAAGTGCAATGGCGAGAGAACTTCCGCAAAGGCCCCAGGCGATGGAATGCTGGAGGTCTGCTAGTTTGCTTCGCCGGTTGTCGTATCTTGTTGCGTGTCTTCCTCTGTGGCGCGGCGTAGTTCCTGCTCGAGGTCTCCCGCCAGCTTCGATTTTATTGTTCGGTACTCTTCGTCGCTAAGCTCTCCCTGCGCATGTAATTCGCGGGAATTTGTGATTAGTTCGCTCGACGCGGAGAATTGTTCCTCTTCGCTTGGGCGAACCTTGCGGATCAGGTAAACACCGATGAGAAGGAGGATTCCCAAACCTGCGGCAAGCATCACCCAACGGGCTTCCGGGATTTGGAAGATCTCCCACATTTACCGACTCGAACGCACGATTCACCCCAACGAACTGGCCGCGCTGAAGTCCCAAAGCGACATAAGACCCAATGCATTATGCACTTGCCCAAATGCAGGGTAAAGCGTCCCAAAGGGCAAAATCTGGCGGTTTGAAGGGCGAAAAACCCAAGCCAGCGCATGAAAAACCGGCGAACGCGTTTAGAACGAGATCGCCGGTTTTGATCGTTTTTTCTGTGTGCTGAGGCGACTTAGCGGTAGTAAACCGTCACGTCACCGCAGCGGGCGTAGCGAACAACCACCTTGTAGCCGCAGCACCAGGTGAAGACGGTTCGGCCGGCGCCAAAAAGCGTGCCTTGATCGCAGGCGCTGGGGACACCCACACAATCGCAAGGAACGCAAACGGGCACCTGGATTGGGCAGCCGGTGCAAGGGTGGCAAACGTCAAGCATCATTGTCACAAACTGTGTGCCACAACAGGCTTTCGGCGAATTGCCGTAGCAGATTTGCGGGGCACAGCAGGGAAGCGTGCAACCGACGCCGTGACGATTCTTGGCGCGATTCAGGTTACCGGCTTCAAGGTCAGATGTCGTGTTCGCACAAAACGCGGTGGACACGAGCAAGGCAAAACCAACAGCAACGATGCGAGCTGATCTCATGGTTCTCTCGACAGGAAATTGGTACGCAGATTGAGTGTTACGGCTGTGAAACTGCGTAGAGTATATCAATTGGCCAGACTTTGACGAGATGCTGGCATGAAATCCAGGCGGGTTTCTTTGCAATTGTTACGCGCGCAAGCAGGTCCACTCAGCCAAACAGGCAGCCCGGTAGGAACTTGCAATTGCCATGGCTGCGGTTTCGGCGGATTCCGTTTTACGGCGAGCAAAAAACCCAAGCAAACGGATCAGCGACCACCCCGACGCGGACGTTCGTATAAAGCCGCACTTTCTTCATGCCGGGTGCCGTCCGCGTCCGTTACGGCGAAGCGTCCCGGTCCCCACATGGTGACGCCAGCGTGGCGACCATCTTTGGACAGCAGATAGAAGTTCAAACCGAAATTCGGGCGGCCGTCATCATCACGCAAGCGGTCAGGCGTATGGTCGGCCACTCGCTTAAGCACTTCCAGTCCGGCTTGTTCCGGCGACATGCCATTGCGCATGAGTTCCACCGCGGCAAAGCTGCAGAGGTTCTTCAGGTTCGCCTCGCCGCGACCAGTGCTGCCACACGAGCCGATGTCGTTGTCGCAATAAAGTCCGGCGCCAATGATTGGCGAATCGCCAACTCGGCCGGGAATCTTCCAGGCGAGTCCGCTGGTTGTGGTGCAACACGAGATATCGCCATTGGCATTCAAGCTTGCGCAGTGAATTGTGCCTGTTGGCCGGCCTCCGAAGGCTTCCAGCAGTGCCGGGTCTTCCTCACCGAGTTCACCAACCCAATCGTCGTTATCGGAAAGAGAATGCTTCAAGAGGAGCCAGGCTTTGCGAGCGCGTTCCGTCAGCAGGTTTTCTTCTTTGAAGCCGTTGGCGATCGCGAATCGTTTTGCCCCTTCGCCGACAAGCAGAACATGATCGGTCGTCTTCATGACCAGGCGAGCGACTTGCGCCGGGTTCTTGATGTCGCGGATGCTGGCCACGCCGCCGCAGGAATGCGAAGGTCCGTGCATCACGGCCGAATCGAGTTCGACAACGCCTTCTTCGTTGGGCAAGCCGCCATAACCCACGCTCGTATCGTTCGGATCATTTTCCACAACTGTCACGCCGGCGACGCAGGCATCCAGCGTGTCTTTCCCTTGCATGACCAGATCGTAGGCGATACGTGTCGCTTCGCGGCCATTGGCGGATGAGATTGACTTCACCGGAAATTCACCGGCGGCCGGCAACTGACGCTCCTGGCCTGGCCGTACTTCGCCCCGCGCTGCGGAACCTTGCTGAGAGAGAATGGCGCCTGCGGCCATTGCGGCGCTTCCCGCCAAGAAACCACGACGATCTGTGCCTTGACGTCCTTCACGATGCTGCTGGTTCGACATGGGATTCCTCGCGCGGATCAAAATACGTTGTGGGAAATGAAGCAACTGCGGCAGTTGGCGGCGTGCCGCGATTCCGACTCTGTACCGTAGCAGGCCGTTTGTCAATGTTTGGGCAAAATCCGGCTGCAATTTGCCGCGGCAGTTGCGCTTCGATTGAGCCAAACCTGGCCAAAATCCAATTGCTTTGCTGATCCGCGATTTGATTGCATGGATCGCGTCGGTTCTTCCACGTGTCATGCATACACGGCGTCATGTGCTACTGTTGAGGATGCAAACGCCCGGCAAAACAACAAGCGAAACGACTCCGGCGAATCCGCTTCTTGGCGAGTCGAGTTTCGCGCGCCTGCAGCCGAAAGTTGCCAGGGCTGTGCTGCAATTGTTTTTCCTGATTGCCGCCGTGTTGGTTGCAATCAGTCTTTCACCTCAGCAAATTGGCTTTGCCGATGGTCCGCGGTTCGCGGATGCGCCGACTGACATCGATCTCTACAATGCGGAGATCGCAGCGATGCGCGGTGGCGAAGGTTACTATGCGGCTGCCGCTCGTGAATTGCATGAGTCCGGTTATCCCACCGCCAGTGTCTTCAACTGGCGGACTCCACTTCCGATGTCGCTGATTGCGCAACTGCCCGAGCCGGGCGGAAGAATACTGATTGCTGCCGCGGCGGTCTTGTTGATTTGTTGTGCGAGTGTTCAAGTCGCACGACGACGCGGCGTTTCCGCCGGAGTTCTTGCCGCGTTGCTGATCTTCACCGCGGTGATGCCTTGTTTTCTTCCGCGCGTCTACGTGATGCCGATGCTTTGGGCGGCCGTGCTGATTGGACTCTCATTGTGTGCGTACGCCGCCAATTGGCGGCTTGCCGCCGTTGCGCTTGGTCTTGCGGCTTTGGCCATGCGAGATCTCGCGGGGCTCTATTGTTGGATCGCCGCGATCATGGCCGTGCGCGATCGGCAGTGGAAAGAGTTGGGCTCGTGGTGCCTCGGCTTCGCAATCTATGCAATCTTCTTTTGGCTACATGCGATTCAAGTTGCCGCGTTCAAACCGGCGCTGGCGATTGCGCATGACGGCAGTTGGCTGCAACTTGGTGGAGCCGCATTTGTGATTGCCCTCGCACAGGTCAATTCCGTACTGTTGTCCATCCCCCAACCCTTCGCGGCAATCTATCTTGCGCTTGCGCTGTTGGGGCTTGCGTCGATTCGTGATCCCGCGCTGGCACGTATCGCGCTGACGACTTGTGCATACGTCATTCTGTTTGCGTTCGTCGGGCATCCCTTCAACCAATATTGGGGAGCGCTGATTGCACCCATGTTGGCTATCGGCGTAGCGCTGTCTCCTGGTGCTCTGCACGATCTCTGGGCGAAGACAAAGCAGATCAAACAAGCGGACAAAGCAGTTCAAGCGACGTGATCTGACTGGAGGCCATCTGGCCAAACGCCATCTGACTGGACGCCGTCTCGCCGGAAGCCGGTCAAGCTGCAAAGCCACGCAGTTCAAGATCATGTGGCTTTCGGTAACTCATCTCTTTACAATGCCTGCTCAACGTAATGAAGCGTCAACGCCGCATCCATTTGACGATGCTTTGCGCTGACACCTACCGCTACGTCCCGCCCCAAATTCACACATTGCCGCAATCTTGGTCGGTGCGCATTTTTGCCGCGCTCTCCAACGTTGCTCTCAATCCTGAGCCTGCAGCTATTGTCGATGCTGAGCTTCTTCCAACGAGCATGTTTCTTCGCGAGCGCGCTCATCTCATGCTCTTTCGCCGTGCAGAGTGCGGACGCTGATGATGATCCGTGGGAGTTTGGTGACACGACGAAAGTGCTGCAGGCGTCTTGCGCGGACTGTCATGCCAACGGAGCCAACGAAGGCGGCTTTGCACTGGAGGACTTGGCGGCAGAGTGAACGTTGAAGGAGAGGTTCATTCAATGGCGAAAAGTCCGTCAACGGCTGATTGAACGCTCCATGCCTCCGGCGGATGCGGAGCCATTGGCAGATGACATTCGCATACAACTTTCCAATTGGATTGAGCTGGCGACTGTTGAGGCCATTTGCGCGGACGGCCCCAGCGCTGGACCGCCCGTGCTGCGGCGCCTGGCGCGGTACGAGTACTCCAACACGGTGCGTGATCTGCTCAACATTCATTTCGACGCCGGCCGTGACTTACCGGAGGACGCCGCTGGTGGGGAAGGCTTTGCCAACGCGGCAGAAACGCTGACCATCTCGCCAATCCACGCTGAGAAATACCTTCAAGCCGCGACCGACGCGCTCGATTACGCTTCGCGTGATGCAAGCGCACGCCGCAGACTGTTGCGCGAACGACCTGCGGAAGGCGTCTCGGCGAGCGAGGCGGCTCGCCGCAACTTGAAGCGTTTGTGCAGCAGCGCGTTTCGTCGGCCAGTGAGTGACGACGAAGTCAACCGCTTCCTTGCCATCTACGAAGCGGCGATTGCTGACAGCATGCCGGATGACGAAGCCCAGTTGTATGCGATGCGCGGGATTCTGATTTCGCCAAGTTTCCTCTTCATTGCCGAAAGCAACCCCGCGGAGCCCGATGTCGCGGAGTTGTTGCCGGATCATGAATTGGCCACGCGGCTCAGCTACTTCCTTTGGGCGTCAACGCCTGATGCTGAGCTTCGCCGTGCTGCGGACGAAGGCAAACTGAACGAGCCTGAAGCACTGAAGAAGCAAACACTGCGTTTAATTTCCGCGCGCGGAACTCATTTGCAGGACTCCATGGAACAATTCATGGGGAGCTGGCTTGGCACTGCGGACTTGGGACATGCCCAACCCGTTGAAAGTGAGCGCTATGCGTGGCTAACGGATCCGCACATTGCTGCGTTGCGCAAGCAGCCGGTTGTTGTGATGGAGTCCGTGCTGCAAAACAATGATCCACTCTTGGATTTGATAGACGCCAAATGGACGTTTCTCAACCATGAGTTGCTGCGTGTGTATCGTTTGCAGAAGAAGAATATCCCTGAGGAGTTTGTTCAACGCCTGGTGCGAGTGACGCTGCCGGAAGAGTATCAGTACCGCGGCGGCTTGTTGGGGATGGGCGGTGTGATGGCGCTCAACTCTCAGCCGGGCAGGAGCAGTCCTGTGAAGCGCGGGGCTTGGGTGTTGGAAAAACTGTTAGGTGTGGAATTGCCACCGCCACCTCCGGATGTACCATCTCTCGACGAGACACAAGAGACAGACGAACTGGCGACGCTGCGATTACGGCTTGAGCAACATCGCGCGGACCCGTCTTGCGCGACTTGCCACAACCGCATCGATCCGATTGGATTCGCGCTTGAGAACTTTGACGAAGTCGGTCGCTGGCGCGACAAGGAAGGCGATCAACCGATTGACGCCGGCGTCACGTTTGCTGACGGTCGCGAACTTGCGGGTGTTGCAGGCCTCAAAGATTACCTGATAACGCAAAAAGATACATTCGTGCGTGTGCTCACGCGGAAGATGTTGGCATATGCGTTGGGGCGCAGCCTGCAACCAACCGATTTGTGTACAGTGGAACTGATCGTCAAACGTCTGCAAGAGAATGACTATCGCAGCCAGGAACTCGTGCTGGGAATTGTGTTGAGCGAACCGTTTCGCAGGAAGATATTGCCGGCCGCAGCTCAGCTGTCCGAGGATGCTCAATGACGAAAGCCAAGATTAGCCGTCGCACAATGTTACGCGGGACAGGCGTCGCCCTGGCCCTGCCGTGGCTGGAGATCATGCACGGATCCAGCTTTGCGGCGGAGGCGCGCGGGGATCAACAACCAACTCGGCTGGCTGCCTTGTTCTTTCCTAATGGAGTTCGCCAAGATTGTTGGACTCCGCAAAAAACCGGAAGCGAATGGGAACTCACGAGACAGTTGCAACCATTGGCCAGTCTGCAGAGTGACGTCTCGGTTGTTTCCGGGCTGTGGCATCAGGCGTGCAACACGGGAGACGGCCATTACGTGAAGGATGCCGCATGGCTGACCGGCACCACAATCACCAAAACAACCGGCGTAAATCTCAACAGCGGCGGGATCTCCATGGATCAGATTGCCGCCCTGCAGTTCGCGCAACATACTCCGCTGCCCTCGCTGGAACTTGGAATTGAGCCGGTGCGAGCAGGCGTCGATGGCGTTGTGGGTTATACGCGCGTTTATGGTGCACACATTGCCTGGCGAACACCAACGCAACCGCTGGCCAAAGAAATCAATCCGCGTTTGGTTTTCGAGCGGATGACCCGGATCGCCAGTGGCGAAGCAGGCGGACGATCCAACCGCCCGCTTTTGGATCTTGTCGCGGAAGACGCCAGTAACTTGCGGGGAAAACTTGGCCGCGCGGACAGGCACCGCATGGATCAATATCTGGATTCCGTGCGATCCTTGGAACAACGGCTAGAGCGCGCTGAGTCTTCGGATGGATCCAATTGGCAAAGCAAAGTTGACTTCAGCACTCGGTCCGCGCCTCCGGAATCTGCAAAGGAACATGCCGAGCGCGTGAAGCTGATGTTGGACATGATCGCGCTCGCATTCGAGGCCGACATCACGCGTGTGGCCACATTCATGTTTGGCAACTCCGTCAGCAACGTGAACTTCTCATTCCTGGATGGCGTGTCCGAGGCGCATCACGAAACTTCGCACCACCAAAACAAACCGGAGAAGCTGGATCAGTACGAGAAGATCTCTACCTGGCATGTGGCACAACTCGCCTACTTGCTTAACAAATTGAAAGAAACGCCCGAGGGTGATTCAAACGTGCTGGCAAACAGCGGGATCCTCTTTGGTTCGGCGCTTCGTGATGGCAACAGCCACAATCCGCATGATTTGCCACTGTTGGTGGCGGGACAGGCAGGCGGGAAATTGCGCTCGGGCCAGCATGTCCAATTGAGCAATGACAGCCCGATGGCCAACTTGCTGCTGACGATGTTGAAAGCGGCAGGAGTTGAGCAGCAGAGCTTTGCCGATTCGTCAGGCGTGATCGACACATTGTTGGCGTGAATCATCGGGCGGTTAACTCGGCGCTATCCGTTGAGAGCGAACAACAAGCGATCGATGTCGTCCTCGTTGTTGTAGATCGCCGGTGAGATTCGCATGCGGTTGCTGGCCAATGAGACGGTCACGCCGGCATCTTCCAAGCGCTTTGCCAAAGCTTCTGTATTCTGAATGGTGTAGGTGGCGATTGGTGTGGACGCCAGGTCCGGTGTGATTAACTCGTAGCGATCCTTGTCAATCTTCGCGTGTAGTCCTTGGTTCAACGCAATTGAATGTTGCAGCAGACGTTCGACGCCGTATGCCTGGATTGCTTTCAGCGTTTCGTTCACGGCGAAGTAGCCCAGATAACTGACGTGCCCCGGCTGGTAGCGCGACGCATCGTCAGGTGCAGCGAAGACAAACTCATCCACAGAATCCTCCGCCGTTTGTATCCATGGCGGGTAGTTGTGGCGAATGTGACCGGGAAACATATTGTCTTGCAGCGCGCTACCTTGCAGTTCCTTTCGCGCGTAGAAGAAACCCGCGCCATGTGTGCCATAGAGCCACTTGTACGAGGAGCAGGCGGCAAAGTCGATTCCCATCGCCCGCACATCCACCGGCATGATTCCGGCCGCCTGGATGATGTCGGCATAGAGCAAGGCTCCGCGTGCGTGAGCGAGTTCGGCCAACTCGCGGGTCGCCTCGACATGCCCATTGATGTTGGAGACGAGCGAGACACACACCAGCCGCGTGTTCGCGTCAATCGCCTCCTTCATTTCATCCACTGAAACCTTCCAGTCCGCGGCACGAACAATTCTGACATCCATGCCGCCGCGGCGCAAACCAATCAAGTTGTGCAAAGAGCCGGTAAAGTGCAGATCGTTGGTGACTACGTTTCCGCGTGTGCGCAAGTCAGGGTTCCCGCGTGCGCGCAAGTCAGGAATACCGTCGATGACGATCTGCTCACCGGCTTTCGTACAGGAGACGAGCGCGATCTCCTCTGGTAGCGCGCCAATCAGCCGAGCAAACCGCGCTCGGCACTCGTTCATCGTCGCCGTGAAATCCGTGCCGCGACCTTCGGCTGGGCCCATTCGCCAGAAGTCCTCAAAGCGGCGCAGCCCTTGCTCAGCGATCAAGCCCAGCGGCGTACCGCCAGCAGCATTCAAGTACCGCTCTTGTGCCAACCGTGGGAAGGAAGCTCGGTTTAGTTCTACGGCCTGCGATCGACGGAAATCGCCGATGGCGGAACCGGCCGAGGCCAGACTTGTTGAGCCGAGCATTGCGGCGCCGGCGACAGCACCACCAAGAAACTGTCGGCGATCCATGATCGAGCCTCGCTTGCGAAAGTGTGAGCGACAAGCGCAACTTGCAGCTACTCAGCTTCCTTTGCCCAACCGGCATAGTCTGTGAGCGGGCAAACATCCATCACCTGGCTTCGGTTAGCTGGAACAGATCTCGCGCAGCGCATCTCCTGCTGCGGAGATTTCCGCTTTGGTTGTGCACGGACCGGCACTGAACCGAACTACGCCATTGGTTTGAGTTTCCAGCGCCAAATGCGCTTGAGGCGCGCATTGAAAACCGCCGGATGTGATGATGCCTCGGCTCTTCAACCGCAGCGCAAGTTCGCCGGCCGCAATCGATTGATGTGTGATGGCCAGCGACGGCACTTTTTTCTCGCGCGCCGCATCATGATGAATCGTCAGCTGCGGAAGTGTTCGAAGTTGCGTCGCGAGCAACTCCATCAAGTCGCCGGCCCGCTGCAAGCGGTCATGCTGTTCGGCCTGGTTTAACCAGCGGCATCCAGCAGCCAGACCGGCCAGTGCGGAAATGTTGGCCGAGCCTGCATCGCAATAGCCAGGCATTGTGGAGCAACTTGCCGGTCCACCCGAAGCGGGAACTTCACATGCCGCTGATGGGCAACTCATGCTGATGCCTTCGGCGACGTACAAACCGCCAATTCCCCAAGGGGCCTGCGGTCCTTTGTGTCCCGCGAACGTGAAGAGATCGGCGCCGAGTTCCGTGACATTCAGATCCCACCAACCGGCAATTTGTGCTCCGTCTATCAGCGTCAAGGCGTCGTAGCGGTGGGCCAACTCAATGGCATCATCGATGGGAAGCCGTTGCCCTGTCACATTGCAGGCAGCCGTGAGCGCCACCATCCGCACACCGCCGCGTTGCAACTCGCGCTCCAAAGCATTCAAGTCCAACAACTCACCATCAGCTTGGGGAATCACCGTTACGCCCGCGCCTTGTTCGCCCAGCTTGGCAAGATTCCGCTGCATCGCATGATGCTCAAAATGGCTGGTCAAAACGCGATCGCCTGCAGACCAGGTGTGATCCATCACCGCGAGATTCAGCGCAGCCGTGCAACTGGGAGTAAGCAACAGCCGCTTGTGATCTACATGAAAGAACTCCGCAACCGCCTGATGCGCATCGTGAAACAGATCGCCCCAGTCAGGCGGCGGCGTATCCAGCACGGCATTGGCCGCCTGCAGAACTTCGGGCGGCTTAGGCCAACTGGTACCAGCGTGATTGAGATAGACCAAGTTCAAAATCGGCATTGCTCTTGTGCTTCAGAATCGGTCGGGGAGTGCTAATCCCATTCGTCATCATGTTCTAAGTCAAAGTACTTCCAGTCACGGTACAACGTCAGTTCGTTCTTGGCGTCGAGGTCTCGAAAGTCTAAACCGTATCCGTGCGAAATGAGCGACGACCTGAACGGTGTTTCCCACAAAGCCGTCCCTACGTGGTCTCTTTTTCTTTAGCGCGCTCGTGCCTCAAGAACTCTTCCAAGTCTTGGATATCTGCACGCAAGGCGGCGTTGTCTTGCTCTATTCTGCGAATGGTCGTCCGTAGAGGTTCCCCATCCCGGTATAGCTTTGCGCTATAGATGGCGATTGCGATTGCCAGCATAAGCAGCAACATCCAACGAATTGTAAATCGAATCTGCATTGCCATTGGCCAAGTTGTATGCCAGCTCAATATTGTTCGTCAGTAAGTCCATGGATATAGGGGCGGTATTTTTCTGCTTCGATAAGCAATTGACCCTTGCGCGTGCGAAGTACGTCCGAATCACGTTCGAGTTCCCAAATCCTCTCAGCTAACCGGCGCGTATCCCAAAGGTTGCTTAGAAAAACACCGCAGACAACCAACGCAACAGCCAGACCCAGCTGCAATCTGTAATCACTATCCGCCGATTTGCCTGCATCTGCTTTTTCTTCGCTGTTCATCGTCTTTTCGTCCAGTGTCTCTGCGACTCCGCGCTGGCATCTGGTTACTGAGCAAGCGTATCATGACAGCATGAAGATCGAAGTCCAAACCGGTCGCACGCTGAAGTGCCCTTGCGGTGGCGAAGTCCGCGAGCCGCTGCCGCCCAACTGCCCACATTGCGGGGCGAAGATTCGCGGCGTTCGGCAAAGGGCCAATTGGATCGGACCACTAATCATTTTGCTGTTGTTCGTGGCTTTGTGCGGCGTGCTGTTCTGGTTGGGAGGCGCGTTTGGTTAGGCATCACTCTCTCAAAGGCTTTGTAACATCTGAATTGACGAATTCACCGAGTTGCAAGCAATCATTGAACTGGGCCCGCTTTCGCGCTTCGGAATTGGGCGAATCAACTTCGACAAAACCAGCGCGATTCAACAGAGCAACACGAAACGCAAGCCGAGTGCGGGAACGTTAAGCGCAGATGCCATCAGGCCGTTGTTGTCCACCACGTACTTCGCTCTCCGTTCAAAAGCTTGATTCAGTTGCCAAAGATCGTAGCGTCAATTTCCAACAAGAGCTGCGCACTGGGCAAGGCGCGTCTTGAAAATTTGTTTCGGCGATTTTGCGTGGCCGCGGCGCCGCTATACGCGAACTATGCGTCGGCCCACGGAGCGAGTTTCCGTTTTCCAGGGGGCGCTCGTTGAGGTCGATAA
>CALJLD010000228.1 GCA_937982665.1 uncultured Planctomycetales bacterium | reverse complement strand
GCCGTCAGCGTGGCTGAGCGGCGCGTTTCGCCGTAGTGGCACGCCGCGCCCGTGGAAGCACACACGTCTGGGCAGCGAGCGAGCAACTCGTGACCAATCACGCCGGGGAAGTTGGCGGAGAGTGTGTTAGGCAAACGCGGAGCATCGGCCGCGTTCACGGAAAACTCCTGCCCAATGCCGGCTTGCAGTTTCGCGGCGAACGCATCCCGCAACCTCTCCATGGCTTTCGGTCCGTCGCCTGAGATGAACTCGGCGGTCAGCGACATCGCCTGGCCCAAGCCAACCAGGTACGGCGTGTTCTCCGTGCCGGAACGGATGCCGCGTTCGTGCCCTGCCCCGTGCAAGAACGGTTCAATCTCTACGCCCTGGCGAATGTACAACGCTCCCACACCTTTGGGGGCGTAGATCTTGTGGCCGGCGATTGAAAGCAAGTCCACGCCAAGCTCGTTGACATTGACGGGTATCTTGCCCAGCGATTGTGCGGCATCCACGTGCAGCAGGACGTTTCGCTGTTTGCAAATCTTGGACAGTTCGCGAATGGGCTGCACGGACCCGATTTCGTTGTTCGCGTGCATGATGCTGGCCAGACGCGTGTTGGGCCGCAGCGCGGCTGCAAACTCCTTCACCGAAATCACGCCTTGCGAATTGCAGCCGATGGCGGACACTTCGATGCCAAACCGCCGGAGATACTCGGCCGGCTTGGACGTGGCGGGATGCTCAATGGCCGAGATCACCATGTGGGGGCGTTCGTCCGCGGTTGAAGAATAATCGCGGAGCATGGTGCCTTTGATGGCCTGATTGCTGGCTTCGGTCCCACCGGAAGTGAAGACGATCTCGTTCGGCTGCGCACCAATTGCTGCGGCCACTTCCGCCCTGGCATTTTCGATCGCGGCTCGCGCCGGTTTGCCAGCCTGATGTCCGCTGGAAGGGTTGCCAAAGTCGCTCTCGAAGTACGACCGCATCGCCTGAAGAACTTTGACGGCAATGGGCGTTGTGGCGTTTGAATCCAGATAGATCATGCGGAGGCGACTTGCAAAAACAAGAACGAACTAGTTGAACGGCAATCGCCCGGCGATCAATTCATGCTGAAGTCCGGAGGAAACGCACGCTGGTCTTCCGGCGAACACTTTGGCGCTTGGCCCAAGTGCTGCAACAAGGCCTGCGCCCTAGCTTCAACGCAGGTTTCTTCCAGGAGTTGCTGTTTGGTTTGCAGGTCCATCTCCAGCGAATAGGCCAGGATGTCCGTCAGCGCGGTCAAGCAAAGAGGCGATTCAAACAGCTTGCGTAAATCTTGCGATTGTTCGCCAAGTGCCGTGTGTCCAAGTGCGCGCTTGAACGCCCCGGCCAGCCGGATGCGGAGTTCTTCCTGGCGAAGATCATCGACCTGTGTTGTGTCATGGCAGATCTCGACATGCGCCTGACGATAGCTGCGGCAACTGTCGACCTCGTTCACGACTTTCACTCTGCGCAAACCGGCCAGCAACAAGTTGTAGCGGCCATCTGGCAATTCTCGCCACGAGGCAATGCGGCCCAAACACGCGCCCTGGTGAATGGGCGGATTCTCATTCCTCGCCTTTTCCCAACCAGGCGCCAGCAGGCACATCGTCAAGAGTTTGTCGCCGGCCAGGGCATCACGCATCATTTGGCGGTAGCGATCCTCAAAGATGTGCAGCGGCTGAATGACGTGCGGAAACATCACCAGGTTGGGCAACGGAAACAGCCGCGCGCGACCGGTAAAGTCCGCCTCGGAAAACTCGGTGTCTGCAGGGTCAATCATGAATGCCGGTTAGGAAGGGGCGTGAGGCAGGCCAGGACGGGCAGGGTGAAGAGGTATGTCGTCAGCCAATCGGCGGCAGGAGATTGTTGCAAGAAAGTCCGGGGCTTCCCTCGCTGCGCTCAGTCCAGCCGTTGGCCAGCCGACGAATGAGTCTTTGAACTTCAGTCATCATCATCGCCTGCTAACTCCTCCGCGGTCAATTCGATCGGGTTGGCCGCCGGCGGATTCAAATGAATCTCCGGGATTTTGTCCGCGTCGATGTCAATCTGGGGGAAGTCATCTTCCGTGGCAACCACGTCACCAAAGCAATCTTCCATCTGTGCGAAGAACTGCTCCAGGTCCAGGCCTTGGTGATGAGGTCGGAACGACTCCAGGTACGAGCGGCTGCCGTAGTAGAGCTTCTTGGCGCCGCGAATGTTACCGTTGCCAAAATGGTGCAGACCGACGGCAGCTTGGATCAAGCCTTGGAAGAACTTGCGCGAAGGTCCCTGGTAATCGGCCCAAAGTTCTTCCCAGACCTCGTGCGCCTCGTAGAAATCGCAAATGTTGAAATAGGCGATTCCCTTGAGGTACAGCGGCTCGTATTCAACAGCTTCCATCAAAGGCGTGCTTTCTTTGCCTACAAGGTCTTTAAGTATTCCAGCACCGCGAGCTTCTGTTCGTGCGTCAGTTGCTCGGGGAAATCGTGACCGGCGGCACTCTTGCTGAATTGTGTGGTATCAAAGTACGTCCGCCGCACGCGCAAATCATAGATGCCTTCGGGCAGATTGTCGAACTCGGCAACTTCCAGACCAATGCGATCGGTATCGTAGCCGTCCTCCGTGCGCTTCCAGACGGTCGGCCGCTCGTTCACGTTCAGCACGTGCCAAAGCGTGGGGACAGAACCGTTGTGAAAGTACGGGGCAGACGCCCAAATGCCATCCAGCGGCGGCGCCATATAGCCAACCGGTTCGGTCACAACGGGCGAACGACCATAGTCCGCAAACCAGCTTTCCTGGAATGCCTGGCGGTATTCCGGCGTCAGTGAATCGAAGCGGGCACGATCGGTGCCGATCTCCTCGATCGGAACGTGGCGGTTGGGATATGTCTCGTTCTCACCGTAGGTTCCGTGGCATTCCGCGCAAGTGTTGTTGAAGTACTGCTCGCCTTCGGCGGCCAGTTCCGCATCAACCTCGAAGGGATACTCCGGCGCTTCCAGTGATTTGATGTACGCCATGATGAACTGGTAGTCCTTATCCCAGCCGCGCAGTTTTGCGCCGGAGTTTTCCGGACCCATGGCGAACTGTATCAATGAACGGTGATTGTCCGAGGAGACAAACCCGTCCGCGTAAAGCCATTTCTTCTTCTTCACGTTCCACCAAGGTGGCGCTTCCACATCATGATGCAGCAACTTGGGCAACGGTCGATCCATATCCAGGTCCGCATGAATGTCACGACGTGAACCAAGCAAGACTCCAAAGGCGACCGCATTGGTGGTGCCGTTGGATCCGCCCATTGGCAAGAAGCCCCCGGCGAGATCCTTGAGCGTGTACTCGTCTTTGGCGAATCGCGAAGTCCGCACATCAGCCCAAAGTGTCTGCATCGCAAAGTGCGAATTCGGCAAGCCGGGAATCACGCGCCCGGCCACTTTGCCGCCGTGACAGGCGAAGCAATTCACAACCCACTCCCCGTCGTCTCGGCGAAGATATTGAATCGGCATGCCGGCTTGGGCTTCGCCCCCGGGCGTGCCTTGCGGACGGTGTTGTAAACCGTAACGCAACAGCGTCAGTTCGCGACGTTCTTCCGGCGTGGCTTTCTCAGCTTCTGATCGCGCCGGCTCTTCCCACACTTTCCACAACTCGTCAAATTCCGCATCCGAGAATTCTGGATTGACGTACGGGCGGGTTACCAACAACTCAAAGCCAATATCGGCGGGGCTTTTCTCGGTTTCGTTTTTCTTATCAGCGACATCAAGCAAATCGTCTTCTGCGTTGGAAGCAGGCTTCGCATCCTCTTCTGCTTTGGGCGAATCAAGTGGTTCCGCGCGGCCGCCGGCACTGATGAGCAGCACAATGGCCACCAACATCAAGCCTGCGGAACAGAAACCCCATCGACCCGTTTTTCCGCGCAGCGCCTTCATGGGACGAACTCCTCGCCTGGTTGTGCGCACATTTGTGTCGCGAATTCTATCGCTGCCCACTTTCTATTGTATTTCTAAGCGTAAGCTGGCAAAGCCGCGCAACAGAAATCTCGTCAACGCGGCAGATTATTTTGCAATTCCGCGCTGCTGTTACCCTACTTCTGTTTTTCCGTGGCGAATCTCAGCTTGCTGGACATGTCGCCACGTTGCAAGGCTTCTGCGTGCTCCACGGCATTCAGCAAATCAAACAGGTTCTCACCGGCACTCATCCGCTCAAACACGCGAGCATCCGCTTGCTGAGTTTCTTCCGCAACTGGCAGCAGCTTCTCAACTTCGTCTGGCGACATCACAATGATCCCGTCCGCGTCCGCCATGACGTAATCCTCCGGGTTGACCACCACGCCGCCGCAACTGACCGGCACGCCAATCTTGCCCAGCCGGTTGGAAGTGCCGGCCATGGGGCTGACGGACCGCGCGAAGAACGGCATCTCCAGTTGTCGCAATGTGGCCGAATCACGGCACGCGCCATCGATCACAATTCCGCACACCCCGCGGCGTTGGGCTTCCGTGGCGATCAATTCACCTGTCACCGCCGCCTTGCCGCTACCGCCATCAATCACCAACACGTCGCCGGCTTTCGCCTGGGAAAGTGCATACAACACGGTCAGGAAATCGTCGCGGCATTTGACCGTCAACGCCCTGCCTACCATCTTTTCGCACGAATTGAGCGCTTGGATGCCGGGATCGATGAACCGCAGATGTTTGTCGACATCACACAGGGAGGCACACGTCAATTGCCGCAGCCGGGCTTCTACCGAGTTGCTGTTCATTACTGGCTCTGTCGGGAGTTCTCCAACGTTGTTTCGGACCGTTCCAATGGCCATGAATTGCCTCTGTTTTGGACGATGAGAGCCGTTGGACTTGACTGATATCCCCAGCTATTCTAAACGCTGGCGGGGCGGAGAAACCGCTAAACTCCCCATTAACGTCAACTGTCGGGCCGTCTTCGCCCGAAGAACGATTCTGTGTCCACGCAAACGCAACCCGCCGCCCAATCCGCCACGCTGGCAGCCAGCGATTCCGGCGAGATTTCGCCCACACCGGCGTTTTCGGTCGGTCAGGCCCGGCGAATTGTCGCCGACCTGTTTCCGCCCAAGCCATGGATCTATTGGGCCGATTTTCTCGGATCGATCATCGTCGGGGGATTCTGCTTCACGGCCTTTAATCGGGCGATTTTGCTTGGTGAAGCCCAGGTCATCACGCTGGCGGCCAACGCCACTGGCATTCAAGCGGCCTGGTTTGAATCGTTGTTGATTGGCGTGTTGTTCCTCGGAGCCGTCCTGCTGTTCTTTCGCGCCGCGCTGTTCACGCATGAACTTGTGCATATCAAGGACAGCGCCCTGCCAGGCTTTCGCATTGTCTGGAACATTCTGTGCGGCGTTCCGTTTCTGATGCCGTCATTCCTGTATCACACGCACGTGCATCACCATATTCGCAAGCATTATGGCACACACGAAGATGGCGAGTACCTGCCGCTGGCCGTAGGCCCTCGCCGCAACATCTTGTTGTACTTGGCGCAAAGCTTTGTGATTCCCGTGTTGGCGATCTTTCGCTTCTTGATCCTGACGCCGATGACGTGGATCAGCCCTGGCCTTCGCAAATTCGTGCATCAGCACGCATCGTCAATGGTTGTCGATCCGATGTATGTTCGCCCGCTGCCGACAAAGGAAGAACTCCGCGGCTGGCGGCTGCAGGAAGTTGGATGCTTTGTGCTGACGTTGAGCATCACCATTTGTTTGTTTGCAGGGCTATTGCCTTGGCTGTGGCTGCTGAACATTTATTGCCTGGCGTTTTGCATCATCATGCTCAATGCCGTGCGAACGCTGGGAGCGCATCGCTATCGCTTCCGCGGCCGACATGATCTTCCGTTTACGGACCAATTGCTGGACTCCGTGAATTATCCGCAGCACCCCATCACCGGGGAACTTTGGGCGCCCGTCGGCCTGCGATATCACGCGTTGCACCACTTGTTTCCATCGCTGCCGTACCACAATCTGCCTGCAGCGCACCGCCGGTTGATGAAAGAACTCCCGGCCGATTCTCCCTATCGCCAAACCAACAGCCCCAGCCTTTGGGCATCGCTCTCAACTCTCTGGCGCGAATCGAAAGAGTTCGAGACGCAAGCCGCCAAGGCAAGGCAAGCGGCAACGTAGGGAATCGTGTATCGCCCGCCTGCCCTTTCGCGCGGTGTGCGGCATTCGCGATGGTCTTGACGTTGCCGTGGAAGAGTTGGCCAAAGTGGAGCTTTGCCCGCAATCACGCGGCGCAAGTTTCGACCCCATGACCAACAAGGCCTGCTTGCTATAATTTGCTCACTGCCTACGGCTAACGTTCTATTCTCGGCTGACCGAGTTCCGCTTCTTCCGGCAATCAATCATGGGCGCGAAGTACATTTTTGAGATTCACGACCTCACCAAAAAGATTGGCCAACGCGAGGTCTTGAAGGATATCTGGCTCGCCTTTTACCCCGGCGCCAAAATTGGTGTGCTGGGACGAAATGGCGCAGGCAAGAGCACGCTGCTCAAGATCATGGCCGGTGAGATCACCGAGTTTGAGGGTGTCGCCAAGCTGGCCGATGGCTATACCCGCGGCTTTGTGCCGCAAGAGCCGCAGCTGAATCAAGAGAAAGATGTTCGCGGCAACATTGAAGAAGCCGTGGCCGAGACTCGCAATTTGCTGACTCAGTTCGAAGAGATCAGCATGAAGCTGGGCGAGCCGATGGAGCCTGAGGAGATGGAAAAGCTCCTGGAGAAGCAGGCGAAAGTCCAGGACGAGATCGAAGCCAAAGACGCCTGGGAACTCGATCGGCATATTGAGATCGCCATGGACGCGATGAACTTGCCGCCGGGCGATGCTGACGTGACCACGCTATCTGGCGGAGAGCGTCGCCGCGTAGCGTTGTGCAAGATGTTGCTGCTGCGCCCGGACTTGTTGTTGCTGGACGAACCGACCAACCATTTGGACGCGGACAGCATCAGTTGGCTGGAACGTCATCTGGCCGAGTATCCCGGCACCGTCGTCGCTGTGACGCACGATCGATACTTCCTGGACAATGTTGCTGGCTGGATCTTGGAACTTGATCGCGGCCGCGGCATTCCGTGGGAGGGGAACTATTCTTCGTGGCTGGAGCAGAAACAAAACCGCCTCGCCCAGGAAGAAAAAGCCCAGCAGGCGCGGCTGCGCACGCTCGCCCGTGAGTTGGAATGGATTCGCATGGCTCCGCGTGCTCGTCAGGCGAAGAACAAAGCTCGTATCAACGCTTATGAAGAGATGGCGGCCGAGCGTTTTGAGGAACGCCCGGACGAGTTGGAAATCCAAATCCCGCCTGGCAAACGCTTGGGCGATCAAGTTGTGGAAGCTGATGGCCTGACGAAGCAGTTTGAAGACCGCATCATTTTTGAGAACCTGAACTTTAAGTTGCCCGCCGGCGGTATTGTGGGCATCGTGGGCCCCAACGGAGCTGGAAAAACCACGCTGCTGCGGCTAATAACCGGCGAACAAGAGCCCGACGGCGGCACACTCCGCATGGGCTCCACGGTCGAACTCGGCTATGTCGATCAATCGCGCGATGATCTCGTCGCAGAGAACACAGTCTACGAAGAAATCTCCGGCGGACACGAAACGCTGGACCTCGGCGGGCGTAAGATCAACGCCCGCGCGTATTGCGCCCGGTTCAACTTCACCGGACAAGATCAGCAAAAGCTCGTCGGCAATCTCTCCGGCGGCGAACGGAACCGCGTTCACCTGGCCAAGTTGCTTCGCGGCGGTGCGAACTTGCTGCTGCTGGACGAACCGACGAATGACCTGGATGTCGATACGCTCCGCGCGCTGGAAGATGCTGTGGTCAACTTCGCCGGCTGTGCGGTGGTCGTCAGCCATGATCGCTGGTTCCTGAACCGCATCGCCACACACATCTTAGCGTTCGAAGGCGACGGCGTCGCCCACTGGTGCGAAGGCAACTTCGAAACGTACGAAGAAGAACGCCGGCGACGAATGGGCGAAGACGCCGATCAGCCCAAGCGATTTCGATACAAGAAGCTGGTGCGGAAGTAATCAGCCTCGAGCCTGTTGGCGTCGGCGAGGGACCGTAGATTTCGCGAGTCGGGGAAGGCATCGATCCCAAAGAAACCGCATAGCGACTCCAAACGGCTCTCCGCAACGCTACTAGGCATGGCAGTGGGCGATGCTCTAGGGCTGCCGTATGAGGGGCTATCAGCAAAGCGAGGAGCACGGCTGTTTGGTGAGCCTGACCGCTACCGCTTCTTTTTCGGTCGCGGCATGATCTCTGATGACACGGAACATGCTTGCCTGACCGCACAGGCGCTGATCGCATCCGCTGGAGATCCGG
>CALJLD010000227.1 GCA_937982665.1 uncultured Planctomycetales bacterium | reverse complement strand
AGTTTGAATTTCGCTGCCCCTGCCATAACAGCTCATTCAATCTGGATGGTTCCAAAGCCGTGCCAGCGGCGGGAAAACAAAACCCCAGCCCGCGCGGCATGGATGACTTGCCGCCGCCCAAGGACACGCCCGCCGAGATGACGGCAACAGGTGATCCTTACACCTTCGCCGATGCCGAGGGCAAGCAGCATGTTTACGTTCGCTATCAAGAATTCCTCACCGGCCGCTCGGAAAAGATCGCCAAAAACCTATGATTCGCAGCCTTGGCAAGTGGATTGAGCATCGCACCGGTTTAGGAAGCACGTTGCACTATGTGCTCTACGAACGCGTGCCTGGCGGCGCGCGGTGGCGATATGTCTGGGGCAGTACGCTCGCCTTCGCCTTCTTTGTGCAACTGGTCACCGGCATCATCCTTTGGGCCTGTTACAGCCCCGCCACCACAACGGCCTGGGGAAGCGTCTATCACATTCAATATGAAATGACCGGCGGCTGGTTCCTCCGCGGCATTCATCATTTCATGGCCCAGGCGATGGTTGTCTTGCTGGCTCTTCATTTGCTGCAGGTGGTGTGGGACGGAGCCTATCGCGCGCCTCGCGAAGTGAATTTCTGGTTGGGGCTGGTGCTGATGCTAATTGTGCTGGCCTTGTCCCTGACCGGATATCTATTGCCGTGGGATCAAAAAGGCTATTGGGCCACGCGCGTGGCGACCAACCTTGTCGGCATTACGCCGGTGGTTGGCGGAAGCGCACAAGAGTTGATTGTTGGTGGGCCGGATTATTCGCACGCCACGCTGACGCGGTTCTTTGCGCTGCACGCTGGCGTGTTGCCCGGCTTGTTGATTGTGTTTCTGATTGCGCACCTGGCGCTGTTTCGCCGACACGGCTTGTGCGCCAAACAGCCACTCACGCGCCCGGATGCCCCGTTTTGGCCGGACCAGGTTTTGCGAGACGCTGTGGCCTGCCTGGCTGTCGCGGCGGTCGTTGGCGGTTTGAGTTGGTACTTCCACGGCGCGGAGCTAACAGCTCCTGCGGACGGGGCAAGGCAGTACAGCGCCGCGCGCCCGGAATGGTATTTCCTGTTCTTGTTCCAGTTCCTCAAGCTGTTTCACGGCGAGACCGGCGAGATCATCGGAGCGATTGTCGTTCCCGGCATTGTGATGTTGCTGCTGTTCGCCATGCCAATCATTGGTCGTGGTAAGCCAGGGCATTACTTCAATGTCGGACTGCTGTTTGTGCTCTTTGCCGGCATTGTTTACTTGACTGTCGCCGCCATGCAGGAAGACGCGGCTGATGCACAATTCCAAAACGCACGTTGGGTAGCCGAGCAGGAACAGGATGTTGCAATCAGCATTGCCGCTTCGCCCACTGATGGCATCCCCTCAGAAGGTGCACGGCAAATGATGCGCGAGCATCCTAAGGGCGTCGCCGTCCGTGTCTTCATGGATGAATGCCTGCAGTGCCACAACTATCAAGGCTCCGTCGGCGAAGGCTTTCTCAACGCCAATCCCACGGCATCCAACTTGTGGAACTTTGGAAGGCAGGAATGGGTTCGCGGCATGCTGGACCATCAACAGATTGTCACGCCGGAGTACTTTGGCGCAACGCCTTTGGCTGAGCGATCCGGAGGCATGGTGGAATTCTTGAAGAGCGCGACAGAAGGTGGCGCGGACGTTGACCCGGACGCGGGCGTGGTCTACTCAAGCGAGGAACTCGATAAGATCGCCTGGGCATTGCAAGGCAGAGCTGGCTTGCAAATGGCGGACGATCAACAACAGTTGGCGGCCGAAGGCGAGCAACTTCTGATCAAAGAGAACGGCTGCACCAATTGCCACAAGATTGGCGAGGCCGGCTATTTGGGCTCCGGTCCTGACTTGACCGACTGGGGATCCCCCAGCTGGATTGAAGAGATCGTCCGCAATCCCAATCACGAACGGATGTACGGCTACTTGAATGACTGGGGCGAAGGTGAATCGCAGACAATGATTCCCTTCGGACAAGAAGCCGCGCCGGAATCCGGCTATGACGATGACGTCATCAGGGAGATCGCCAGGTGGCTGCACGAGCAGGTCGCAGGCGATTCCGCCAAGGATTGATTGGTTGCTTTCAGCGCCGTAGCGCTACTCCTATGCCAGCAGGAAGCCAACGTGGCTCGAGAGACTCAGCCCGCCGGACCATGCACGCAATGCGGCGAGGGCACAATCAATTGCTCGCACAATCACTTCGAGGACGACACGCAGACGATCGATACTTGGGAACATCGCTGCACCAGTTGCCCATTTCGCGAGACACAAGCGTACCGCGTTGACGAAGAGAATCCGGAACCAGAAGCAGACCCACTGGTTTGCCCTTGGTGCGGACGTACAGCGGCGTCGGCGGATTGAATTTCGGATTGATGCAAAGTGCTTCCCGCGCCAAGCCATCTCGTCCATTGCACCCGCTTCGCCGCGGCCAAATGCGCCAAAACCTCGAAGTTTCTTCCGGATTGTTGCTAGCCCGACCGGCGCGCGATCGCTAGCAACTGCCCGTAATCCTTGACAGCACATAGCTTTGCGGCGCGATTTCTACGATGGCATCGCCTGCTTGATGGTCTTGACTTCAAGCCCGGAATTGGGCGATAACACTCACCTTCATTGGTGGCCAAACAGGACGTTTGTCACGACCTTCAAGGAGGGAGTCTGATGCACGAACAATCTTTCAGCCAGTATTCACCGTCTTCGCAGGGCGCATCCGCGGCAACGTTCGCCAGCTCGGCTCCTGCCCCTGCTCCGGCGCCCGCGCCAACCGCAATGCAGCCCGCCCAGATTCAACAGGCGGCGCAGCGGCTCTTCGATCAAAAGAGCGACTGGATCACTTTCTACCGCGAAATCCTCGGCGTCAACGGCGTCGTTCGCCAGACGTATCGCACGCCTGAGCAAATGGATGCCTTCGAGGCTTCGCCCATTTACGAAGAGATCCAGATGATGCTCGCCAAGCTCCGCGAAGCGACAGGCAATAAGCCTTCGGCGACGTTCGAGCCCACTCGCGTGATCACCGTGCGACTGCCAAAGAGCCTGCACGAATCGCTGCGGACAGAAGCTCACGAGAAGCGGACCAGCATGAACAAGCTGTGCATCTCCAAGCTGCTGCAAGTCATTGATCGCGAATTGGTCCCGACCGAGACCTAGCAGTCCGTTGAAAAATGCCATCGTGGCATTTATCAACCCTCGCCAGGTGCGAGAGTGATTCTCGCAGGCGATAAGATCTGGAGACGAGACGCAAGAAGCGCCAGCGGCGAAAGCGTAACGCATCGCTGACCCGCACGGCAGCTTCGCAGGAACAGCCAGCAAGATTGTGACCCAGCAATCGAGCGACTTTGGGCCGAAGGTGGAAACGTATCCGCCTTCGGCCTCGTTTTTTCTGGGACACGTCTTTGGTGGCGGCAAATCTGCCCTGGATTCTCTCTCGCGCTTCTTTCCGCGCTTCTTCCTGCGGATTCTTCAAAGCGTGTCGGCCAACCGTCTTGGCCCGAGCGCTCGGCAATCGGGGAATTTGTCCCCGCAACGCTTCGCGGTCAACGCGAGCCCGTGCTTCGGCGCCAGGCACCTTCGGCTTAGACCGTCGCCCAACACGCAAAGCTGCGTTTCAAGTTTTGATTCAATTGCCAAAGATCGTGGAGTCAATTTCCAACAAAAGCTGCGCAATGGGGAAGGCGCGTTTTTGAAAATTTTGTCTTGGGTTTTTCGAGCGACCGCGCGTGGGTCAACGCATGATGCGCCAGACCACGGAACGGGTTTTAGTTTTCCAGGGGGCGCACGGTGAGGTTAATAAGGGGGGAGATTCCATAGGCATGTCGACGGGTCTGCGCGCCCGAAAAAACTAAGATGTGCTGAACTGAAGATTGAGCCGCGCGGCCGAGTGATCTGTTTTGGCGTTGACCGATGATATTTTTTCTGCCGGCTAATAGAGTCGCGCGAAATCTTGTCGCCGCGCGAGCCAAACGGACAGCGTCTCGGCGGCGCGTTAGAGAGCCCTGCAAACAACTGGCAACGATAAACGCAATCAGGCCGAAGCCAACAGTGACTGGCAATTCACAGCCGTCAACGCCAGAATCAAGCTAAGTGACCTCTCCCCATCAATTCAGAAATGACGGAGGACCAGGCTAATGAACAACCAGAACCCTTACGCGCCTCCGCAGACCGATGGTGGATTTGCGACGCCTGCGGGTAACGCTGTGATCCGCATGACGCGAACCAAAAGCTACTCCGATCGAATACGCGCGTATCGGATTGAGGTCGACGGTATCGAATCCGCCCGAATCAACGCAGGCGAGACTGTGGAAATCCCGGTCTATGCTGGAACACACTCGGTGATTGCCAAGATTGATTGGTGCAGCAGTCCAATGTTGTCTTGCACCGTTAGCGCAGGCGAAACCGTCGAATTGGAATGCGGCAGCAATTTGCAAGGCCTGAGAGTCTTCCTCGGCCCGCTCTATGTGTTCTTCATGCGAGACCAATACTTGACGCTGATTCAACGATGATCCCGGGCCGCAAATGAATGTGGGTTTCGCGAGTCGTCCGCGCTGCAAACGTGAGCACCTGCAAGAGTCATTCGCAAGACGTGTTAATCGCCACTACCCAAGAATTCCCAAACCGCAGGCAGGATCTTCGTTCCGTGCGTGTAGTCATACGCAAAGATGCCACCAAAGATCAAAAGCATGACGGCTAGCGCAATCCCGTAAATGGCATGTCCGCTGATCGAGTCCTTGCCTGTCGTTGATGAATGACAATACGGACAAGTCACCGATTCCCAATCGATGGGCGATGAGCAGTTTGGGCATTTGTGGAACATGATTTCTCCAGAGCGAGATCGCATAACCGCGTCGCTTGCGCGGTGACCTACCACTGAACTCTAGCTCAGAATCCACAGCGGATTGTGCCGATCATGCGGGTGGCAACCGCGTCTTCATAGATTCCGCGAGATGATCGGCGCAGCGCGAGCGACGGCATTCGTCCCTCATTGAAAGTTCAGCCACGGCCCACGGCGTACTTGAGCGCCATGTCCCCGTCATAAAGAATCTCGCCTTGCGGTTGCATGCCCACTTTTTCCAACACGCGGATGGATGCAACATTGCCCGGCATCACCAGGCCAATGATCTCGGACAGTTTTAGCACATCGAAGCCAAAAGCGACGGTTGCCAGTGCGGCTTCCGTGGCAAGGCCTTGCCCCCAGTATTGCGGCAACAGGCGATACCCCAGGTCAACGGCATCCAGTTCGCTCAAGTACTTTAAGCCGCAGAAACCGATGACGCGTTGATCGGCTTTGTGCAGACATCCCCAACGGCCAAACCCGCGCTCTTCAAAGTCCGGATAGGTTCGAATTCGCTCGACCGCGTCTTCCAGCGAGCGAAACGGCGGCTCGCCTGTGTACTTCATGACATCCGGATGGCTGTTCAGCGCGAAGACGTCTTCCGCATCTTCCTCAGTCAATGCGCGAAGCTTAAGACGGGGGGTCTCTGGGCCTGTTGTATAGATTTGCATGTCTACTGACTACATCGAGAACAAGAACCTGGCTGGCTAATGCGAGCGTCTCAGAGAATACAAACGGTCGTAGGAAGTTCGGTCAATTGATGACGTTGCCTAATGCAGGATCTGCAGCATACAATTGTGGCATGAAGGTTCCTCTGCCTGAAATCCTGCGCGATGCCCTCGATCAATGTCCCGATGGAGTTGAGTTCGAGGATTCGGAAACTCAGAAGGTCTACTACCTAACTGACGCTGAGTTTCATCGTCGTGCTGTTGTGGCCCTTCAACTGCAGGAAGATTGGGAAGCCATTCAGCAAGGTCTCAAAGAACGGGCAACCGGGAAAGGCCAACCGCTCGCAGAAGTTGATGCCGAAATTCGCGAGGAATTCGGCTTCCCGCGGCGCACCCAATGAGCCTTCCAGTTGTCATCCTACCGCGAGCCAAGGCCGACCTGCAGCAAGCGCTCCGTTGGTGGTCAGAGAACCGCTCGGCTGTTCAGGCTCTTCGCTGGTACAACGGAATCCACGAAGCTATCGCAGGCCTACAAGATAACCCGCAACGATGCGCGCTTGCACGAGAGAACGACAGGTCAGACGACGAGCTTCGCGAATTGAGCTTTGGTCTGGGTTCTCGCCCCACACACCGGATTATCTTTGTGATAGATCCTGGTGCGGTTCATGTCCTTGCCATTCGCCATACTGCTCGCGACGATTGGCAACCCAAGCGTAAATAATGCAGCCGATGCCCCGTGACCGCTACAACAAATGCCTGGCTTTGATCTCTAGATATTGATTGATCAGCGGCGCGGTCATTTCCTCGGGGAAGACATCCACGCTTAGGACGCCGGCGCGGCTCAGGTCGGCCAGCACGTGGTGCCGCCAGGTGAGGATGTTCGCGGCCGCGGCGGCGCGGAAAAGCGCTTCGCCCTGCGGCGCCGAGGCATCAACGGCATCAAACAAACGGTGGTCCCGCAGCAAGACGCCCAGCGGTAAGTGCTTCCCCACCATGTTGGTCATGTATTGCCGAACCTGGTTGGCGTTAACCTCATCAATCAAATTGGAAATGAAGACCACCAGGCTGCGCTTGCGGCATTGCCGATTCAGATACAGGAACGCCTGATCATAGCGCGATTCCACGAGCTTGGGAAAGCGATCAAACGAGGCATGCAGCAAGCGGTTCATTTGGCCGGTGCCACCTTTGGGCGGTACGTAGCCGTGGATGCTTTCGGAAAAGGCGATCATGCCCACGCTATCGCCACGGGCCAAGGCGATGTAGCTCAGCATCAACATGGAGTTGAGCGCGTGATCCAACAGGCTGATCCCGCTGGACTCGTTGGTCATCATGCGGCCGCAATCAATCAGGAAGATCAGATTCTGGCTTTGGCTGGATTGATAGTCCTTGACCGTAAGTTTGCGGCGGCGGGACGTTGCCCTCCAATCGATGGCGCGGAAGTTGTCATCGTCCGTATAGTCGCGCAGCCGCTCAAACTCATTGTCTTGGCCAATCCTTCTTGTGCGCCGCACACCCAACAGGCTTAAGCGATTGCTCCGTGCAAGCACCTCGTACTCCGCCAACTGCTTCATGTTGGGATACACTTGCAGCACGGATTCTGCCGGTACGTCCACATAGCGTCGCCACAGCTTGAGTGCGCTGCTCATGCGGACGAAAATCTTCGAGATATTAAAGAGACCTCGCCGGGTTGGGTTGAGGTGATATTCCAAGGATTGCCGCGTTCGCCCCGGCGAAAAGATTTCGAACTCCGCCGGGTCCGCGTTCAAATCCAGCGGCATGCCGTCTTTGATCTCCAACGCAACGCCGGACTCGCGGTTGTTGACCACGCGCAAAACCACGCGATGTTTCTTTTGTAGCGAAGCCGTCCCCCCCATCTCGCGTGTGATTGTGACGCTCTCTTGGCCCGGCAAAGTCACCAGGTCCGCAATCGCCAGCACAAGCAGGCAGAAGTCAATCGCCAGCGCCACGCCCAAGAAACCAGACCAGGCGATATAGAGGGCCGTTAAGGCAATCGGTACAAACAACAAACCGGTGAACAGCCGGCTTGGATAGATCCGCGCAACCCAAGCGATCACGCCTAGACTGATTCCAATGGCGAGGATGGGTGAGAGCAGCAGGAAGACTTCCATTAGTTTGCTCACAGCCGCGGAACCTCAACCGTGCGAATCAAGTCGCTCAGCAAGTCGTCGGCCGTGCGGCCTTCAACCTCGGCCTCGGCAGTGAGCATCACGCGATGCCGCAGCGCTGGCAGGGCAAGTTCCACGATATCATCCGGAACGGCATAGTCTCGACCGCGGAAAGACGCCAACGTCCGTGCCCCCTGCATCAGAGCAATGCCTGCACGCGGCGAAGCGCCCATATGGAATTGCGGCCACTCCCGCGTGCGACGAACGACCGTGTTGATGTAATCAATGAGCCGTTCATCAACTGTGACGTTGGCGTTTTGCTCAGTGACCCGCATGATCTCTTCCGGAGAAGTGACGGTTTTCACTTCCTCTTCCAATCGCTCGTCAAGATCATCCTGGCCTCCGTGCATCTTGAGGATGTTTGATTCCTCCACGGCCGAAGGATATCCGGCAACCAGCTTGAACATGAAGCGGTCCAGTTGGGCTTCCGGCAGATTGTAGGTTCCTTCGGATTCGATTGGGTTTTGTGTTGCCAACACAAGAAACGGCCGAGCGATTTCGTGCGTTGTCCCGTCAACGGTCACGTGGTATTCCTGCATGATTTCCAGCAGTGCCGCGTGTGTCTTGGCTGGCGAGCGGTTGATTTCGTCCGCGAGCAAAAGTTGTGTGAACACCGGGCCTGGACGAAAACGGAACTCTTGCGTCTTCATATCGAAGATGGGAGAGCCGGTTACGTCTGATGGCATCAAGTCCGCCGTAAACTGGATGCGACCGAAATCGCAGCCCAAGATCTTTCCCAAGGAACGCACAAACAACGTCTTGCCTAAGCCTGGAAAACTCTCAATCAAAACATGGCCGCTGGAAAACAAGGCAACCAACGTTCCAAGGACGAGTTCATCCTGGCCGACGTAGAGTTTCCGCAACTCCACCATCACGCGTTCAATCAAAGCGCGTGTGGGAGAATCCTCAGAGGCGCCAATGGAATCAAGCGATAGCTTGGGCGTTGCCGTTGCCACCTTGGCGGCTGGCTGTGCCGCAAACGGACTGGCTTGGCCACCTTGGCCAACGTTGCCTTGTGGCGCTCCAAATCCGGAAGGCTGAGAGACCGGAGGCGCCTGGCTTGCGCCGAAGGGAGACGCGCCCCCTGCGGTACTTTGATTTGCCGCATCAAAGACAGAAGAAACCGGAGGCTGGTGACCAGCTTGTGGCGATTGCTGCTGCGGAGCGGCACCCTGTGTCCCAACTTGATCAAACACGGATTGCCCGGCGGCTGAACCGCCTGGAGAGCTGTTTGCGGCCCTGGACTGGCCATCCTGTTGCGACGGCGAGTTTGCTGAGGGAATGACCACTTCCGTCGAACATTGAGGGCACTTGGTTTTTTGACCGGCGAACGATGCGCCCGAACGGAGTTTCGCCCCGCACTTTTGACAACGGAATTCGACGGTTGGGTTGGACGAGGCACTACCGCTGGACATGTTTTCCCGCTCGCTTCAGTTGCAAAGTTGCTTGATGGTTCTCGCCGAGGTTGCGTAGTTATTCGGCCGAATGCTTATTTTCTGGGGAATCTGGGTTCGCGTTTCCAGAATCCGCCAAAGTGACAAGGGGGTTCTGTGAAGTCCCCGTACCTGTCTCCAGGCTGGTGGCTTCGCTCGCCGTTGTCAGTGTTTGCGATTGCGTTTGGGAAGATTCCAACGTCTGCCTGGCAGCGCTGGGATCTTCCGCACTGTAACTCAAGTTACGGGACGAGGCATGATCGCCGCGGACAAGTTTGCGATACGCGTGCAACCGCTCGACGGCATACATTCTGTTTCCGGTTTTCGCCAGAAGTTTGCCGAGCGCTTCCAAGTGTTCACCAAAATCGGAAAGGTTGTCCGGCGCGTCATCGCGTGGAATGCCGAAGATTGGGTACCTTGCAAAACACAGAATCAAGCCGAACAAGATCAGGTGTAACAGCACATAGTTGATCGGCTCGACCGCGAGGAAATCGTACGGTGTGGGGAGCGAGGTGGTTGGATCTTCGTCCAACACTGTTGGCGAAGAACTTGCCTGCAAGAACACGACATACTGATCATCGCCAACGGCATCAACAAGCTTGCCGGCAAGTTTCCGATGCTCATGATTGATCAACGGATAATTGAGAACAAACGAGCCGTTTGCAAGGACGAGCACTTTGCTGTTGCGATGCCACTCCTCAATAATCAGCGGTTCACCGCTTCCGGAAGCCAGAACGGTGCGGCCGGTTGCAATTGGCTGAACATCGCCAATAAGCTCAATCTCCAGCTTGGCGGGATCGATAGCCGACGTCCATTGTGGGTCTCCCTGCAGCGTTGTGATCGTCCGCGGTTTGTTTGCGCCCGATGCGGCGAACCAGGTGTAGTCCGCAGTGCCGGTGGTGGGCAATGCGACACGATCACCGGTGAAATTGCTTTGGGCGGAGTTCATCTGCGGCTGCACGACAGGCAACAGATTTGGCGCGACCGAAGGGCTGACTTCATTCCAATAGCTAATCGCGGCATCGTAATCGCGATGAACATAGATCAACGTGCGGTTGGGTTTGGCGTTGAGCCAATCTTCCATCCACTCCACAGCATCGGCCGCCGGCGGTTTGAAGTCTCTGGGCGCCCAGACAATGACGTCCGCCAGAGTTTGAGCGCGAGGAGTCAGCGAAGTTGCGGTTGCCGTCTCGTGCCCGGCGGCTTCAAACATCTCCATGAAAACGCTCAAGCCGTTGACGCTTTCGTGGCCATACATGGTGTCGGTTCGGCCGTACTCGGTTTCCAGCCAGTTATCATCCTGACATCCGCACAACAAGCTCACAGTCAATAACAAGACCGTGGCGATTGCTGTCTTGCGAACCTGGCTAAGCCGTCTTGTTGCGATCATGCCATCGCCCTCCCTCGCATAACCAAACCGCGGAACTCATCAATCCGTTGCCAGCATTGTTCAAAGCGGGCTTTGTTGATTTCGTAGTGCCCAAAAAAGGCATCCTCAAACGCCACCGTTGATTGCTCCATCAGCGAGCGCAGCTCTCTGAGGTTGATCTCGCGCAAGTACTGCCGATTTGTTTTGCCCTTGGTCAAACGGATGACGTGAGCGCGGTCAAGCTCGACCAATTGATGGCTGAAGAGATATATGATTGCGTCGGCGTAGCGGCCGGTCTCGGCGAACTTGCGAGCGACATCCAAGAGGTTATCCGCCGGCTTGATCTCAAACGGCAGAGCTTCCATCCGTTGCGCATCGGTCCGCTCTTCGTCAAAGTCAGCCTCTGCTCCGCCTCCCAGGTTCTTGCCGCGGTTCTTATACAACTTGACGAAGAACCAGATCAACGGAATGAGGATCAGCACCGTCAACAAGATCATCCACATGTTGACGTCGTAAAACAGCGGTTCCGACATCCACTCGATGAAGTCGAGGATGAACTGATACCAGGGGTCGCCGGTGGATCGGGCTCTGGGGGCCGATATCGGAATCAACGTCGCGTCGTCATCCTCGCTGCTATACCAGGGATGATTTGATCCAACAAAGCCTCCGTCCAAGATCCCCCTGGCATTCTCAACGTGTTCGTCCGCGCGCTGAGCTGCATCGTCTGTCTGAGCGCGCGCAACACTCGAAGGCATGATCAACAAGATCAGCCCAAATGCGATCGCGATCGATATTTTGCGGCTCAAGCGCGTCATCAAACGAACGTTGTCTCCTCGATTACTCCAATTGCATTTCCTGACGCAGACGGTTGCCTTCGGCTCTCATTCGCAGTTCCACTTCCCAGCCTTCCCGGCGGATACGCAGGTCCAAATAACCCAGGAACCGCACTACATTAAAGTAGCCAATCACCATCCAGATCGCTATCGGCAGCACAAACACCCATGTAACAGCGTCAAGACTCATTACTCCAAGGAACGAACCCGAAACAACCAATGTCGCCAAAAACAGCAAGAACACCCAGGGAATGCCAATCAACAAGCTCATCATCCAGCGGGAAAGCAACTCACCGGAACTATAAGCGTGCAATCCGCTACAACGGCTGAATGTCGATACCGCATTTTGCCGGCCGCGAAACAGCGGGTTGCGCTCCAGCAGGATAATCTCGTTCATGTAAGGCCAAATCCAGAACAAGACAACCCACGTGATGCAGAACAGCGTCAAAATGCCGCGCAAGACAACTTGGATCAAAATCAACTGCGGCAAGGACTTGAAGACTTCAACAAAGATCTGCCCCAGTCTCGGCCGATCCTCGAACATCACCATGCCCAGGTATCGCGTGGCAAACGCCGAAGCGATGGGAATCTCCCACACCAACAGCGGCACCAACAAGAAGTAGTATTGAAAGACATCCTCTGTGAACGTGTCAGCTGAAGAAACGTCTTGCGGCGAAAAATCGCTGAGCAACCACCAATTCAAGAAATAGAACGGCGCTGCGCCCAAGAGCGAAAGCACGGCCAACGCCAAGCCGTGCCGGCGAACAACATGCAACGCCAGATCCAACAGCTCCAAATAGCCGCGTTCGCGAATCGGAATGCGTGTTTGATCAAGTTGCACGGACGAGATTCCAAATCAGGCGGTATGCCGTTACTGAAAATGTGAATGGGCAGAAAAGCCTCAGCTACGGCTGACTGCGTACTCCCAACTTCCCGCGGGAAATTCCGTCGGCGCTGGTTTCGCCTTGGCTTCATTCCATGGCCAGCCAAGAAAGATGAAATAGAACAGCAGGATTGCGCTGGAACCTGCGCCCACAACCGCTTTAAAGGCATACGGAAGGGCCGACGGCGAGATGAAGCCTTCAATGACTGCGGCGCCAATAAACAAGACCACCGCCGCAGCAATCATTGGCGATGTCTCGCGGCCGCATTTCCGCAGCGAGGCCATCCTCGTCAACTCGCCCGTATTGAGCAAAGAAAAGCCCAACCGCATTCCGGCAGCAGCGGAAAGCACAATCGCCGTCAACTCAAATGGACCATGGGCCGTTGTAAACTCGCTGAAGTTCTGCGCCTGCGGCGTGGTGTCCATGTAGCCAAAAACCGCACCCAGGAAAATGGCATTGAAGGAAAGCGTTGGCAATCCGCCGACACCCAGGAACAACAATCCGCTGGCAAAACAAACAATGCCAATGGAAGCATTGTGCGAAATATAGAACCCCGCCATCGAAGAGCTCTGCCACCAATCACGACCATCATCGAAGCCGTGACTGTACATCTCGCGAAGCGAATCCGTCTGGGTGGTTGATCCGTCAAAGTTGATCACGGAGTCCGCGAATTCCGGCATATAGAATGCCAGATAGTAAGCCAGGAAGAACAAGCCAAAGAACAACAGGAACGCCAACCGCAACGCGTTGTCCGCAAACAATCGTTGCGGTGTGTTCACAAAGATCTCTTTGATTGCTTGCCCGAGATCAATTCCTCGCGACCGATAGAGTTGGCTGTGCGCCCTGGCAACCAATTGATGCAAGTACGCCACCGTATTAGGCGGCAAGTGATACGCATCGGCCAACGCCAGGTCTGCACACGCGGAGCGATACAACGCCGCAAAGCGGTTGATCGCTTCTGGCGGAATGCGGCTCTTGCTGCGGCGATCCATGATCGTGCAAAGGTGTTGCAGCTCGGCCCAGTTCTGGCTTCGTGCAGCAAGCAGATCGGCAACTTTCATCGGTCGGCAATCACAACAGGGCGGTTTGCGGTCGGAATGACGTCGTCACGGTGTTCTAGAGTCCCGGAAGATCAGCGGCGAAATTCCGGGGGAAGATTCGGGGCGGAGATCGGCGGTTGCTGGCTGGTCAAATAATCCGGGTGTTCTTCGACAAAGACTTTCAAATACAGCGCACAAATCAGCAAGTCATAGCTGATCCCTTCGCGCAGACCGAACTTTTGCCGCAGAGGTTCGCCCAAATGCCGGCAAATTTCTTCTCGGCGTGGCCACGGAAATCCACGTCGCCTTTGCACATATTGGGAAAGCGCCCGAGCCTGACCTCGCGTGACTTGGAAACCGGCAGGCAACTCCGCGGCCAGGCGATGTGCCTCAGGTTCTTCAATCTGCACCACACCGTACAAACGCTGCGGCTCTTCAACCACAACCATCGTCCCGGTCGCCAGATCGCCCAGCCGTTGGTAACGCTGAGTCAGCAGACAGCTCAAGATGCCCAGCTGAAAGGTATAGCCAAACTGCCCAAAGACCGGCACATCGCGCGCTGCGTCAAACGCCGGCATCATGTCCGCCGCGCGAAGAATGTTTCGCATCACGGCCTGCACGCCGTTGATTGGTTGACCGTGAATGGTCAACACGCGCAACCGGAACAAACGTTTGCCTGGCGTTTGTCCATGCCACAGGGCTTCAAAGACACCGCCATAAAACCACTCGATCCCAAAATGGAGGATCAGCAACGGCGCGGCCGATTGGACAGCGATCGCGCCGATGCAACCCAAAATCACAATCACCGTCGAGCGGATGATCGTATCGATGACATATGCCGGGGCGCGCTGAAACGGCCCAGCCAGCCGATACTGAAAGGCAATATTCTCCGGAGTGACAATGTCAATCGCGGTGTCGAATTGCTGCCCCAAATTGGACATAGCCACGGACGATTCAAAGTCTCAAGGGGATGATCGTGTTTGGAACGGCACTCAACTTGGGATGAACAGAGATTGAATGCCATCGTATCGCGTTTGGCCGAAGTTGTTTCGGCTGCACGCTCAAGTGACATCGATTATCATGCAAACGCCAACGGGCCGCAACGACTGAATCGAGCGGTCATCATGACATCCACGGCGCCAGATTATTGAACGCGAGAGCGGCATTTCTCTCTCGCTCCGACGTTTTAATTGTGAGCAACATGACCAAGTAACGCGGGGGCAAAATCTTGGGGCAGAAACAACCGGGGCAGAACCGCAACAGCACGGATTCATCGCTTTCCGTGCGCTTGTGCCGTCAGCAACCGCGGCGGCACGCCATGCGAATGATTCTGCTCAATGGAGGGCTGTGGTCAGCCGGGAATGGGCTGACAAGCGGCGCGGTCGTCTATTACCTCGCTTTCGAGATGGGAGCCAATGCCGGAGATATCGGCTGGATTCTTGCTGCTCCCGCCGTCGCCGGCCTGCTGCGAATGTTCTCGCCGCAGTTGATTCGTAGTTTTGGCTCCGCCCGGCGAACCTGCCTGATTGCGTGGCTGTTGTCTTACTTGATCGCTTGGGGCTTGCCATTGCTTGCGGCGCCCTTGTTCCGGCCAGCCAGCGCGCTGACAGGCGTGACAACTCTGATTGTTGTTCTGGCGGCGCATCAGTTGTTTGAGTACGTCGGCGTGGTGGGCTTTTGGGCTTGGATGGCCGAAGTTATTCCGCGACGAATCCGCGGTCGGTACTTCGCTCGACGAAATCGTTGGCAGTTGGCGGCGCTGATCCCCACTTTGCTACTGTCCGGTTGGTTCATTGATGCCTGGAAGCAACACTTCGCGTCATGGAGCGATGCTGGCGTTGGCTGGGCGTATGCCATTGCGACATCTTGCGGTGCCGCTTTCTTATTGGCTTCGTTGATTCCGCTCTTTCGCATTCGGCCACTGCGCAGCATGACTACGCCTTCCGAGAACGAATACGACAAGGCCAATGACAAAACACACGTCGAGAAGTCGGCGTCAACTCGCACTAGTCTTTGGGCAGCGCCCTTCGCGGACTTCCGCTTTAGACGATTGCTTGCATACGGATGTTTTGTGGCCTTTGCCAATGGGCTAACGCAATCGGCGCAGAGCTATGCACACAGGACTTATGGAATCGCTCTTGCCCTGCTGGCCGCGATGCGGATCTCAATGCTGGCAGGGCAGTTTACCGCAAGCGGTTGGCTTGGCCGCTTCAGCGATCGCAACGGCAACAAGCCTGGCCTTGTGCTGTGCCAGCTGATTGTAGCGTTCGGACCGATGTTCTATTTGCTCGCTTCGCCGGAAGAGCCATGGTGGATTTGCGGCGCATGGCTGGCATGGAGCGCATTCGCAGGTCTCAATATCTGCCTGCCCAACTTGATGTTGAAGTTGGGCCCCGGCCAAACAAAGTCCGCATACATTGCCACATACTTTGCCGTTTCCGGACTGATCTACGCAATATCCACCATCGCCGGCGGTTATTTGCTCGTTGGGCTGCAGCAGTGGGATAGCATCAAGCTCTTCAGCAGCACCGTCTCTGCCGAGCGAGTCCTGTTTCTGTTCGGCTGGATCTTACGTTCGCTGAGCGTGTTGTTGCTGCTGTGGCTTGTCGAGCCTGGAGCAATCGGATGGATGCGGCTGTTGTTTCGCAAACCCGCGCGAACTCCGCGCCGCTGAGAGTTTTTGCAAGACTCTTATTCGCTACCGCCGCCGCCTTGATTCCCTCGCGTACGGTCCAGCACACGATCTTCATTCTGCCGAATGCGATTGTAGCGCTCTTCCATTTCGCGCTTCTTGCGTTCCGCGGCTTCCTTCCGAGCTGCGACGCGCAGCGTCTCAATCTCAATCCTCGCGGTCCCTTGAATTCGCATCAGCGAGCGGTTCACGCTCACGCCGCCGGATTCCGCGTTGGCTTCCATGTAAGCGCCGGCTGCAAAGTCCGCCGTCGCGGCCTCTTTGTTGCCTTGGCGAAGCCGAGCCAGTCCACGGAAGTAGTAGGCGCGAGGGTCTTTGCCGCCGCCATCAATCGCCGCGGTCAGCAGCATGTCGGCCTCGGCATCTTTGCCGCCAAAGTACGCGTGCACGCCCATCCCATAGAGTTGCGAAAGCTCATTGGCGGAAAGGCCGTCATCTTGCCCCAACGCTGGCTGGCAAAACGTTGCAATGCCCAATGTGATCAGAATCAAGCTCAGGCAACTGTAAAGAGATTTTGACATCGATTTGACTCCAGCCTTCATGTTTCTCGGGTACGTTGGCGCGGGTCGAAGTATCTTAAGGGTAGCATTCCTCTACTAATATCTCCCCGCTGGCCATTGGGCAAAAAAGCCTGCGAGCCCCAAACGATCAGCAGATCAACCGTTGTGAGTATAGGTTATATAGGCATAATGCGAATAATCTACAGCCTTGGATGACTCAAAATGAACGCAATCTGTGAGGACTTCATCGGCCAGGAAGTGGCCGTGGTACTCCAGGGCACGATGTCCGTCACCATCCTGGGCAAACTGGAAGCCGCTGACCAATACTTCCTGCGGATCATTCAAAGAAATGGCCATGGGAATATGCTGATACCCATCAGCTCGGTCTTGCACATCACGGAAGCCAGAGTGGAGGAGGTTGATGACGACTGACAGGCATGGTCGCATCAGCCGCTAGGTGTCGATTTCGTTCTCCCATGTTGCAACCCGTGCAACGCCCGCCGCTTGACGCTTGTTTCGGTAGCGCTAAACTACAGCGCCTGCGCGCTTTTTCAAATCTTCACATTCGTGGTCGAAGTCCAAGTCCAGGCGGCGCCAGGTGCCTGTCTCACGTGTGGTTCCCATTTCTTTGAGGTTGTTGTGGCCGATCCTGATCAACAGGAGGACAAGGCAAAAGACTCCATCCGCGCAACGGACGCTTTGCCACCGGTTGAGCCGCCTGACCCGGGGCTGATTCTCAAGCTGTTCTTCGTCCCCGGCTTGATTGTGTTCATTGTTGTCATGGTGGTTTTAGGCGTCACTGCGCTGGTCAGCCTGGGAAGCGATCCATTGGAACGCCTCGCCGCCATCGAACGCGGAGCGGCCAACGCCTGGCAAGAAGCGGAAAGCATCGCCAACGAACTCCGCAGCAACGAAGAGCTTCGCAGTAACGAAGAGTTCAACACCCGCATGGGAGCTTTCCTGCGGCAAAAAATCCAAGATCCTCTCACCACAGGTAATGAAGAGGAACTCAATACCGAGATCAAGCTGAGGGTCTTTCTCTGCAAGTGCCTGGGCGAGTTCGACATTCCCGGCGGATTTCCCGTCTTGATGGAAGCCGCGACGCCGCAATCAGGAACCGAAGCGGCCGGCTTGGATGTGCGTCAGGCGGCCATCGAATCCATAGCGTTGTTGATCCACAACGTGCAAAACGCAAAAGGCCAACTGCCGGAAACCCAGTTGTTTGATTTCCTCAATGATCGCTCCCGCGAAGGGGGCGCCACAGACAAAGACCTGGGACCCATTCGCTCCAGAGCCGCGTTTGCTTTGGGAGTCTTGGGCGGTGAAAAGGCGGAAGCACGCCTGGAAGAAATGTTGACGCTCGAGTTCTACCCGGACGCCCGCTTCAACGCCGCCACAGGCCTTGCTCGCTGGGGCAATGCCGCTTGTCTGGAAACTTTGACGGAGATGATTGATCCCGACACGACAGCGCCTTTGGAAGTCGAACAAATCGAGGAAGCCCGCGACATCAAACGCTGGACGATCCAATTCAACGGCATCAAAGCGGCCGAACTCCTGGCCGAAAAGAACGCGGACGTTGACTTGTCATCGCTGACGCCGGTTGTTCACAAGTTGCAAGAGGTGGAAGATTTGCCCGCGGCCGTTGCCCAACAGGCAAAGCAACTGCTCAACGTGCTGCGCGAGAGAACTCCCTGATACCCGTCGCCGGAATTTGAGACCGCCATGGCAGAAGCTCAATTTCACACGGCCGTATACACCGGCTCTTTCGATCCGATCACGCTCGGCCACCTCAACGTGATCGAACGCGGCAGCCAGTTGTTTGACAAGCTGGTCGTCGGCGTCGGCATCAACGTTGAGAAGTCAGCCATGTTCTCGCCAGAAGAGCGCGTTGGTCTCATCCGGCAGGTCGTCGCGGACTTGGGACTCACCAATGTCGAGGTCTCGTCATTTACCGGGCTGGCCGTGAAGTTCGTTCGCGAGCTGGACGCCCGGATTATGCTTCGCGGTGTTCGTCCGCTGACGGACATCGAGGCCGAATTCACGATGATGCTTGCGAACCGCCAACTGGATGCCGACATCGAGACAGTGTTTCTCATGGCGGACACCGCCTACTCGCACGTCTCCAGTTCTCTGATCAAACAGATCGCGCCGCTGGCCAGTGACGAGGCCCTGCAAAAGTTCTTGCCGCCGCTGGTGATTGATGCACTGCGAGCAAAGATGAGCGCCGCGCGATCTTCAGCGTGAGGACGCGAAAGCGCGAACAGCCGCAACGAAAGCCGCGCTGCAACAAGCTACATGGGCATGTGAATGAACCACTCCCCATTGACCTTGTGCATTTCAATCTGGGTTTCCGCCGTTGCCTCGTCATCAGTTTGTGAGACCGTACAAGTGGCCACGTCGCCTGCTTCGTTGACCGTAACTTTGGTCAGCTCGCCGGTCGTCATTTCGGCATAGCGATCGGCTTCGTCAGGATTATTCGCAATCAACCAACGCACAACATCCGCAACGAGCGCGGACTTGTTTTCCACCGGCTCCATAATTGCAAACGCGGATTCCTTGATGACAGCCGGGTCCATCACCAGCTCAAACGTCACGTCATCCGGGTTGAGACCGTGTTCGGTCAGCACGGCATAAAAGCTCTCCTGCCGGGCTCCGTCACCGGACATATCAACTTCCCTTTTGGTAACGCGAATCATCATGCCGCCCAGGCCGTTGAGCGAATCCTCCGTCAGCCGAGCGTAGACGTTGTCCCAGTCCTTTGCATCAAAGGCCGCCTTGAATGACGCGTAAGCGCCCTCGGGCGTGCTGGGAGAAGTGGAACTTCCGCACCCGGCCGTTGCCAAGGCAATTCCCAGGGCCAGGGCGATACCGATTCGATTGCGTTGCATGATTCTTCCGTGTCTGTTGAAGGGCCGCAAATTCCCGCGCCGCGCTATCGAAAGAGCCTAACGCACAGCCCCGGCGCCGTCTATGTGCGCCCCGCCAGGAGAATGGCTTGCATGCCTAGCCTGCATAGGTATAATACCTGGCGATACAAGGTATCATCGCTCTCGCGTTCCATGGTCACAACAACGCTCGCCTCAAGACGCCCCACCTTTTCGCCCTTCAAAACATCAGTGCTCTCTCGCCACCGCCGCGAAAGGAACCTCCCGATGTCCGTTCAATCTGATCTGCTCCGCGGAGCGCTGGAGCCAGTCATCCTGGAAGTCATCGCCCGCGGGAAAACCTATGGGTATGAAATCGCTCAAGCGATTGCCGCGGAAAGCGGGGGAACCCTGCTCACCCAAGAAGGCACGCTTTACCCGGCGTTGCACAGGCTGGAGAAGCGCAAGCTCTTGAAAGCCCGCTGGGGCGAATCGCCCGAAGGCCGCCGCCGCAAACACTATCAACTCACAGCCGCAGGGCGAAAGCAACGTGATGCCCTCCGCGAGGAATGGGAGGAATTCACCACCGCCGTGAACCGCATTCTTGGGCTGGCTCACATGTTTGGGCCCAACAAAGACCAAGCCGCTTGGGAAGGCACAACATAAGCCAGTCAACACATCTAAGCCCAAGCATCACATGAAGCGTGGGCTTTCCCCAAGGTCAAAACAAAAACCAACAAGCAAAACCAGAACTACAACCATCCCGCCTGGTTGAATGCAAAGCGGCCAAGGAACTTGGATCAACCAGTATTTCCAATCGTGAGTCATGTCCAACTCTGACCCCAACTTGTCGCGAGACTTTCTTGCGAAATCATCCGCGGAAGCCGCCGCCTGGATGAGGAAATCGCTGGGGCCGAGACTGCAATCAAACAACGACAACGTCACCAATGACATCGCCGCGGAACTGGCCGATCACCTGGCGGAGTCAACCACCGCGGCGCGAGTCCGGGGCCTGAACGAAGAACAAGCCAAAGCTCACGCGGCCAATCGCTTTGGCGATGTGGCCGCCATCCTCCGCCAATGTTGGTGGATCAAGAAAGGGGAAGTGATTATGTTTCGCTCCGCTGCAATCATTCTTGGCTGCATTTGCGTGATCGGCCTGTTCACCGTGGCGTACTCCGCCTGGCGAATTGAAGCCAGCTTCACCGATCAGATGGGCACGCTCTCTCAAGAGCTTTCTGAACTCAACGAAACCGGAGCCCGTTTCCTCTCACAACCTCAAGCCACGCAGATGGAGATTGCGGGGCATTTGTACCTGGGTGATCCCAGTGTGCCGGCGGCCTCAGGCGAAGTTGAGATTTGGGACGCGATGGAAATGACCGTCGTGCGCCGAGTCCGTTCAGAAGCCGATGGCAGCTTTCGCTCCGGCGCACTGACGTTCGGCGATTACTTTGTCATTGCGCCGCTGCAAGGCATGACGAATGAAATCGTCACAATTGACGGCAACAAGAACGCCCACCATCGTTACGCCGCGCAAAGCCAGACCATCGCGCTGCATACTGCAAGCGGAACTGAGATTTGCAACATGGACGTGCTGTTGCCCAACGGCGGGCTGGCAGTCGAGATTGTAGGTGACTTGCCGCGTGTTGCGGCGGATGGGTTGGCCAGAGTCCATCTCCACGGGAAATTTCTCTCCGGGTACAACACGACAAGGTTGCCGTGGGATCGTGACAAGACGCTGCCGGACGCATTCCCCTTGCACGGCACGTTTCAGTCGTCGCATCTAGGCCGGCAAAGCTATTCGCGCGATCAATCGACTTCGGTGCCGCTTGAGAATGGAAATCTCACCCGCATTTCTCCTTACATTGCGGAAGCGAATCTACCGGCGGGTCGCCATCAACTGCTGCTGACAATCTCGCTGAATCCCAACGTGCCGTTTGAGCAACTTCGCGACATGCCGCCAGAGGACAGGAGCGAACGATTCGAAAAGCTCCACATATTGGGCGGGTATTTCTACGGCGGCGTCTCCAAGTTAGACAATGAAATTCGTGAAGCGCGGTCGCCTCTCGGCACAACGATTCAAACCGAGGGCGACGAGAACCCTGAACCGCGGCCTGTGATTCCCGCGGCGTCTTCCGTGTTTGAAATTCGCAACGGAGAACTGACCAGGTTGCGGTTGGTTGTGCCCGATGGCTTCGCCGCGGCACTTGACGATGCGCTAGGCAAGATTGATCAACCTGACGCTGACATCGAAGCCATTGTGAATGAAATGTCGAAGTATCCGCTCGCGCTGGAGCTCGCAGGCTACGAGCCACTCTGACGCACAACCTGAGTCATCACTCAACTGATTCGGCACATCGACTGATCATCAACATCATCAATGACCAACCCCGACCCCAACTTGCCGCGCAATCTCTCTGCGGAATCATCCGCGGAAGTTGGCGCCTGGGTAAGGAATTCGCTGGGGCCGGAACAGCAATCGAACAACGACAACGTCACCAATGACATCGCCGCGGAACTCGCCGATCACCTGGCCGAGTCCACCGCGGCGGCGCGAGTCCGGGGCCTGAACGAAGAACAAGCCAAAGCTCACGCGGCCGGATGCTTCGGCGATGTGGCCGCCATCCTCCGCCAATGTTGGTGGATCAAGAAAGGGGACGCCATCATGTTTCGCTCTGCCGCAATTATTCTCGGCTGCATCTGCGTGATTGGGCTCTTTGCCGTGGCATACTCCACCTGGCAAATTGAGGCTAGCTTCACGGACAGGATGGACACGCTCTCTGGCGAATTGCGTCAACTCAATGAAACCCAGCAAAGGCTGCTGGCCAACCTGTCCAGAGCGGATGTGGATCATGCCGAGCAGCAGATCACAGGCAAACTGTACTTAGGTGATCCCAGCGTGCCTGCCGTCAATGCCGAAGTTGAAATCTGGAATGCCAAGACGCAAACCATGGTCCGTCAGGTGCGAACGGATTCCAACGGGCATTATGCGACGGGAGCATTGTCGGATGGCGAGTACTTCGTCTTCGCCCCGCTGGTTGGTCCCGGGAATTCAATAATCCCATATCGCACCAGCGGTGATCGTCGCCCGGAATCGCGCAAAAGATTCTACGTGCAAAGCGAGCCGATGACGGTTTGGCCCGATGGCGCGCCGCTCTCATGTGATCTCGATGTTCAACTGCAAACGGGGCGAGTGCGGCTCGAGTTCAATCGCGCGGTTTCCCCGTTGGTCAACGAGAGTAGTCGGCGGCCGTTCAAGGTCGGTTTTGAGTTTAGCCACCTGAGCTACCTGCAGTTGCCATTTCTGGGCACTGCCAACGCTTCACGAAGTGCATGGCAAACCGCCGAGACCAGAACGCCCATCTGGCCCCAGCGCGGCGTTCTGGAGAAGTACTTTGGCGAAGTTCTGCCAGGAGAACCTGAAGAGTCGAATGTCAGCTACGGAAGTCGAGGTCGAGGAGCTAGTGACTCTTTCCTGATCTGCGACGCATATGAATTCGCAATCTCGCCCGAAGAACGTTTTTTGCCCTCAGGCGAGTATTCCGTAAAAACGCTGATTGGCCCCTCGTTCCCAAACGGCAACTACATCGGCGACGAAGCACGCCCACTAACGGACCTTGAGAGATTATCTGGCGCTCCAACGTGGAACAGGCGCCCAATTGCCTTTGACCAAGAAGCCTTTGAGTTTGTCGTCCGTCCCAATCAGGTTACGCGACTGCAACTCGTTATTCCCGAAGGCTACGAATCGCGAGTCGCGACGGCATTGCAGAACAAGGAAACCGACACGGAAGCTTTTGTGCGAGAGTGTTCCCTGCAACCTGTAATGATTGAACTCATCGGCTATGAGCCACTTTAGATCGGTCGCAACTCACCAGCTTCAGCAGATGCCGACTGATCACCGAATCAACATCATCAATGACCAACCCTGACCCCAACATACCGCGCAATCTCTCTGCGGAATCTTCCGCGGAGGCTGCGGCATGGTTGGGGAATTCGCTGGGGCCGGAACAGCAATCCAACAACGACAACGTCACCAATGACATCGCCGCGGAATTGGCTGATCACCTGGCCGAGTCCACCGCGGCGGCGCGAGTTAAGGGTCTGAACGAAGAACAAGCCAAAGCACACGCGGCTGGTCGCTTCGGCGATGTGGCCGCCATCCTCCGCCAATGTTGGTGGATCAAGAAAGGGGACGCCATCATGTTTCGCTCTGCCGCAATTATTCTCGGCTGCATCTGCGTGATTGGGCTCTTCGCCGTGGCTTACTCCGCCTGGCGAATCGAAGCCAGCTTCACCGATCAGATGGGCGCGCTCTCCGGTCAACTGGCCGAACTCAACCAGACGTTGACGAACAATAACGCCAACAACGCATTAGCGCAGCCGGTTGACAATCGCCCTCAAATCACCGGGAAGCTTTACCTTGGCGATCCCAGCGTTCCGGCCGTGGGCGCGGAAGTAGAAGTCTGGGATGCCAAGTCCATGGATGCGCCAGTCCGCGAAATCCGCACAGACGAAAACGGCAACTATGAGATTCGCGATCTGCCTGATGGCGTGTTCTTCCTGCTGGCGTCATTGATGGATGACCGCAATGCAAACGTCGAGTACCAGCACAATAGATCCGGCCCCGAGTGGCCCAAAGTCATTCGTCGGAACGTATGTGTGCAAAGCGCGCCGATCACGTTATGGCAAAAAAGACCAACACAAACTTGTGACTTGGATGTGCAGTATCTAACGGGCAAAGTTGTGTTCGAATACAATCGTCCGTTTGATGAAGAGATTGTCGTTGGCGCCAAGCAGTTACCCATCATCTTGAATTGCCGCGTGCAAGCTGCCGCCCACATTGACTTGCCGATTTCTCCTTCGCTGGGCACCGGAGTTGCTTCGTGGCCGCAACTTGGATTTGTTGATTACATTGCTGCCGTCCGGCAAACTCGTGACGCTACAGAAGCACGAACAAACCACGGCGAACCTGCTTACCGAATGCAGGCTGCTGGAGGAGCCCCGTGGGTGCCGGCTGACATATACACGATCCATGCCCTGATCGATCCTATCCGCCTAAGTGTGAATCCATATAACGGTGAAGCCAGGGACTTATTGCCGCAGCGCGTCCAAAACTCACTTAGGTCAAAGAGCAGCGATATCTCACAAGCGTTCCACACAGAAAGCGAAGATATCTTGGACGTTGTCCCCGACCTCGAATCGTTCACCTTCGAAGTTCGCCCCAACCAGCTGACTCGCCTTCGGCTCATCCTTCCAGACGGCTACGAGGAGGCCTTGCAAACGGCGATCACGCGTGAGAAATGGGACGAAGACGAGATCATCAGCGAGTTCACGCCGCGGCCCATTCGTGTTGAGTTGATCGGGTACGAGCCCATTGAAGTTAGTGAATGATTCTGCAAACGCAGCCAGCAATTGTGGTTAGTGCCCGTTGACCGCAACGCGGCACTCGGCCGCAGCTTCGCGAACGAGATTGCCGGCGACGCAATACTTCTCGACAAGCAATTCAAAATCCGCCGGCAGCGCGAGCGCGCTCAAAGTTTGCTCGCGCCGCCGCCGGTCAAGTTCTCGCACAATCTGTTCTTCCGACTGTGTTCCCAGCAGTGCCCGGAGTCTCCCCCAGCCGGGCACATCATTGGCAAACAGTCGGGCTTCCAATCGCTCCCGGTTTTCCCGGACAGCGGCAAACAGTCGCTCCCGGGCGTGCAAGAACTCGCTCATCGTGCGGCGGGCGAGCACATCCCCCTCAAGATACAGCCCCACTTGAAAAGACTGCTGCCCGCAGATCTGCGTGTCTTCCGTGGTTGGCGAAATGAGCGACGTGGGACACTCAGCCCGACAATCCACTTGCACCAAATCCATCCGCCAGTTGATAGGCGCGCGAAACACGCAAACAAATTGTCGGGCGCCTTCCAGACTTTCCCGCGGCGATGGCTTGAGCTTGAAATAAACTCCGCGACCACGATGGACTGTGCCGGAGGCCGCGACCAACTCCTGCGGCGGAAGCAGCTCATAGCGCATTGTTGTTGCGCTGGATGACCCCGCGGAGAGACTTACGTTCGCATTCGCGATACCGGGATACTCGCCGTTTGCGTCGCCGCCAAGTTTGGCTGAGTTTTCCCCGCGACGTTCGATTTGAATTGGCCCGGCGATTTCCGAAGCGAACTCAGTTCGCGGCAAGTGATCAACCACAGCAAGCGCGCCTTCGCCTTGCAAACGATACAGCACCTGCGCCAGTTCCGTTTCTTCGCCGCGTTGCATCAAGGTGGAAATATCAAACACGGCCTCCAGCAGCATTTCGCCAGGGTTGGCCAATGCGAATTCAGGCGGGGTGATATCTCGACACGCAATCAAATAGCCAACGTCAAAACCAACTTGCGGTTTTCCGGCTGCAGCAGGCGCAGTCAACAAGCCAAAGCACAACGGCAACGCGGCAAGAACTCGAACGGAATGACCAGCCAAGGCGCGCATGGCAACCCTCTACTCCATAGGCAATTTCGGGCGGCCATCCTGGCGTGATTTGTTCAACCGCGATTGGTCGCGGTCACGAGCTTCCTAGCTGCGGAATGTTAGAAGCGGCTTGCTACGGGTCAACAAGACAGCAATGCATCATTTCCGCTTTGCGTGCTGTTGTTGAGATCTTTCCCGCTGCAAACACGGTCACTCGTCGAAGGGATTCACTTGCCGTAGACATCCTTGGGATCGAAAACCGGCTGGCCAATCGTCGTCCATTGCCCAGCTTGGAGTTCGCGGTGGAAACAACTGCGATGGCCCGTATGACAAGCGGCTTCACCGAATTGTTTGACGCGAAGCAAGATCGTGTCGGCATCGCAATCAACACGAATGGCTTGGACCTCTTGCACGTGGCCGGATTCCTCACCTTTGCGCCATAGCTTGTTGCGGCTGCGGCTGAAGTAAACGGCTTTGCCAGTCCGCAAAGTCTCCGCAAACGCCTCGGCGTTCATGTAGGCCAGCATCAGGACTTCGCCGCTTTCGGCATCCTGGGCGATGGCCGGCAGCAACCCGCCCGGGGCGGAATCGAAATCAGGAACGGCGTCATCAGGAATGGCGTCTGTCACACTCTCTCCCGGCTGTAATAGTGGCGATTGCCAACTCCAACGCTTGTGATTGTGCTCAAAAAGCGATCCAAGACCCCCTCTTTGCGTTACTTCACATGCCCAAACCCCCAAGTATAATCAACAGAAGACGAGCAAACGAGTTGCGCCGATTCATGTTCGATTTTGCACATCTGGCCAGCGACTCCTTCTCGGGAATGTTATTGCACTTCTTTGTCCCTGATTGAAAGAACGCCGCATGGGCATCAAGGTCGCTTGCCCCAATGGACACCGGCTTGTCGTCAAGGACGAGCTTGAGGGCAAGCGCGGCATTTGTCCCAAATGCAAGACGGCGTTTGTGATCAAAGCCAGCAGCGATGCTGATAAAGTTGCCGGCAAAGATTCGGCGAAAGATCCCGCGAGAGATCCCGCCAGGCAAGGCGGGGCTCGTGCCGAGGGTGCCGCCAAAACGTCCGCGACGAAGACGCCAGCTTCGGGAGCATCATCGCCGCAAGCCGGCGACAAGCCAGCCGCCAAAGCGCCCAGTCCGGTCAGCAAGAAGTCCGCGGAAAAGCCGGCAACCTCAAAGTCCGCTGCCAAAGGGAAAGCACCCGGGCCATCAACGTCAAAAGGCAAAGCTCCTGCAGCCTCTTCAAAGCCCGCATCCTCAAAGCCAACTTCCCAATCCGCAACAGGAAAGACTGCGTCGCAAGCCGCAACCGGTACACAAACAAAGCTGAGTTCAAAGACCAAGCGCGGCGGCAAGCCTCCGGCGTTGCCCAAGGACAACGGCTCAAGCGGCAAACAACCATCGGTCAAAAGTCTGATCAGCGAACCCGGCGATCCGATCGCCGAAGCGCCGCAATTGGCCTGGTACGTTCGCCACTCCAACGGAGGGCAATACGGCCCTGCCAAAGGCGAACTGATGCGGCAGTGGTTGGCCGAGGGTCGGATTGCCGGCGATTCTCTGACTTGGCGAGAGGATTGGCCTGAGTGGAAGCGCGCGGACCAGGTCTTCGCCCAACTGGCGGCGGAAGTGCCAGTGCAGCCGGCTCCCGCTCCCAAGAAGGGTGCCAAGAAGCCAGCCCAACCCAGCGTGCCCAGCGCTCCGGTAGGCGTTCCCAAGACGGAAACCAACGAGTTGCTGGCCCGCCGCGGCCAGGTCCATCGCCGCAAGCAGCAAAAAATGCGTCTGGTCATTTCGCTGGTGCTGCTGTTGGTTGTGATCGCGCTTGCGGTCATCCTGGCGATCGTCTTAACACGATAATCGGGCAACCGCTGGCTGCGCTCTAGCCGACCAAAACGGCCATCGGCTTGAATTCGCCGTCGGGAGTGGCCAAACTGCGGAGGATGAAACCAGCCCATGGCACTCAATACTCCGCGGCAGGCGCTGCGGTGTTTTCCTGGAGGAGACGCATGACGTTCCGAGTTTTCCGCGCTTTGTTGATCTGTTGTTGTTTTGTCGCAATGTCTCAGCTGACCTTCGCGGAGGTTCCAAATCAGGAACAGCAAGAACAAACGCAGGAAACGGTCGAGTTCGCCGGCTATACGGTTGCGATGCCACAAGGTTGGACCAAAGAACAACCTCGCAACAACATTGTGGATTTCGAGTTCTCGATCAAACCGGCCGAAGGCGACGAACGTGCCGGGCGGTTCACATTGATGGACGCCAGCGGTTCCGTGGAAGCCAACTTGGAGCGCTGGTTTGGCCAGTTCACACAGCCAGACGGCAGCGCCACGAAGGACAAATCCAAAGTGGAAGAGAAAGAACTCGCCGGGCTGAAGGTGCACGTGGTTGACATCTCCGGGACTTTCAAGGATCAAGCCGGACCGTTCGCTCCGGCAACCATGCGTGACAACTATCGCATGCTGGCGGCCATCATTCCCACTTCGCAGGGAACGTGGTTCGCCAAGTTTGTTGGCCCTGCCGCAACGGTTGAGAAACACGCCGAAGGCTTCGGCAAGATGGTGGAGAGCTTGAAGAAGAAATAACACAAAGCTGGATGGCAGCAATGAGCGTAAGCCATCCGCTTCGACGTGCCCGCGCAGGCGGGAATCCAGACCACGAGTCCTCGAAACAATTCGCTGAGCAAGAGCATGACGAAGACAACACAATCCCGACGGCAGTTCCTGGCCAGCAGTGCAATTGGCGCCATGGCCGCAGGTGGCGCTGGAGCGTTGCTCCCAAAGCAGACAAGCGCCACGAGCAAGCTGCCTGGCTCTTCGCCGTTGGCCGCGCGAGGGAACAAACTTTCGGTCGCCGGATACAGCTACCGCAGTTTGCTGAATATTGACGATCCAAAGTTGACCATGGAGGAATTCTTTGACGATTGCGCGGCGATGGGTGTGGAGGGCGTGGAGCCAACCAGCTATTACTTCGCGGAAGATGTCAGCATTGCGGACATGCGGAACACCAAGGCGGAAGCCTTCCGTCGCGGTCTGGACATTTCCGGGACGGCCATTCGTTGCGATTTTTGCTTTCCCGTCGGCAGCAAGCGAGCTCAGGAAGTCGCCCACGTGAAGCGATGGATTGAGTTGGCGGATGCCATGGACGCGCCGACCATTCGCATCTTTTCCGGCGGGATCAAGAGTGATCAATCCGAGGAAGAGGCCTATCAACTGGCCGTGGACGGCATCAACGAGTGTTGTGAATACGCCGGCAAGTATGGAGTGATTCTCGGTCTAGAGAATCATGGCGGTTTGTCCGCCACGGCGGAAAACCTGCTGCAGTTCCGCGCGGATGTTCCCTCGCCGTGGTTCGGCATCAACCTGGACACCGGCAACTTCCACAGCGCGGATGTTTACGGTGACCTGGCGAAAGTCGCCCCGCACGCGTGCAACGTGCAATTCAAAGTTTCCATTCAGCAGGAAGGCGAATCCAAGCAGCCGGCGGACATGGAACGGATTGCCAAAATCCTGGCTGACGCCGGCTACCCCGGTTACGTGGTGCTGGAATTTGAAGAGCCAGGCGATCCACGAGAACATTGCCCCAAGCTGATTGAACAAATGCGGGCCGCGTTCCAATAGTCGATTTGCGGGAAGATCGAATCGCCAATTGCATAAGTTGAAGTTTCGGCAAGCTTTGCGATCTTGCGGTTGCCGACGGCCTGCGCGCGAAGATGACGGCAATACGCTGTTTTGCGATGCTTTCGCGTAGAGATAGTTATCGTCGCAAAACGTTTTCCTAGCGTTCGAAACCTTTTCGGCCGCGTCTGAAACGTTTCCCTTCGCGTCGGAAACGTTTTCCGATGCGGCCGGAACAGTTCCTCTCGCGGCCAAAATGATTTCCGCCACGCTGGGAAAGATTCCTGACGGCATGCGTCTCAGCGGCGTCCAACTTCGTTGGAGGCGAACCGTCTGCCCAGGACGTTGTTGATTCGTGTTCATCGTTAGCCCCGATTATGGGTCATGATTCTTCCGGGTGGCCCAGACGCTCCCGCGTCTGGGTGCCGCAGGCACAAGAGGATGGGAAAGTTTGCCGGACTGTGTTGGAATCTTCGCCTCACAGTGTTCGCTTCGTGAACGACGCAACGCCACCTCAACTCTGTCGGCCTCTTGTCGCTTCGCGACACAGACGCAGGGGCGTCTGTGCCACCCGATGTTGCAAGGACTCTGTTCGCGCACCAGGCGCAGCGGGAGTGTTGCCTGCACCCGCTGGCCGCTGTTCGCGTCGTTGCGCACAGCAAGCGTGGTGAGGCATTCCCCTACTAACTAGTAACGAGCCTGGGCTCCCGGATTTGCACAGGCGGAGAATTTTTTTCTGGGTTTTCGCGAAGGCAATCAACCGAGGGCGACTGCTCAACGGAATCTCAGGCGGAAATTGACCGCCGATCAATGCCCGCCGAGCAATTCCTGCCGCCGGCGTTCATCGCGGACTTCGTCAAAGCTTTCGCCATCGGCAGTTCGGGCGAAATAAGAACGTCCGGCGTCGTCGATCACGACTTCGATGAGATGGTTCTTGCTGGCCCAGGCGGCCATGTATTCCAACTGCTGGACTTTGTCCTCGGGAATTTTGCGAACGCCAGCCCCCCAGGCTCCATCGCCCAAGTAGAGCACGCCGCGCTCCGCGTCAACGGAGTCTTTGCGGATGGGGAGCGTGCGTTTGTAAACATGGTGGTCATTCTCGAAGACCGCGCTCACGCAATGCTGCTCAAACAACGGAACCCATTCCGTCCGCACGGCGACCTGATCCGTCTTGACTTGCGTGCCAAAGGTTGGCCGATGGTAACAAGCAAATAGATGTGGGAAGTCCGCCCTGTCCGCCAGGGTTTGCTGTAACCACTGCGTTTGTGCTGCCACGCGCTGGGAGTGATTGGAATCCAACGCGACGACGCTCAGGTAGTCGCCAAAATCAATGACGAAGTTGGACTTGTCTTCGGGCAGCGGGAACAAGCTGTAATAGAACTTGGCGTCTGCGGGATTTGGCCCACTGGTCTCATGGTTGCCAATCACAACGACCATCGGCACGCACCGACCTTGGGGAGTAACGGCATGCTCATGCCAGGAATCAAACCACTCGTACCAACGGCCAGCCGTCTTGGCATTGGCGTAAGCCAGGTCTCCGCCCAAGAGCGCGAACATCGGATCGCAGTTGCCAGCGCAGGCGTTCATTGCGTCCAGCAACTCGCGCGAGTGGAACATGTCTCCGCCGGTGACAAAACTGACCGGCTCCGTCCGCGTGGCCGGGGCCGTATGGAACCACTGCTCTGGAAAGTAACGATCTTCCTCGGGAAAGACTTCAACAAGGCGAAACTCGTACGAAGTCTCGGGCAGCAAGTCTTGCAGGTGCGCGCTGTGAACAAAGCTGCCGCTATCCGCGAATGGCCGCCTGGCGATCTCCGCACGAAGCCATGGTTGATTGTTGGACGCGTCATCTCGCTCCGCCTTCTGGCGATATTCCAACCGATACGCCATCTCGGGCAATTCTTCCTCCGGCATTTCTTCGCGCGATTCGATCCACTCAATTGTCGTGGACGTTGTCGGATCGGAATGCCAGAGACAAATCGGGCCGTGCGTATCGGCTTGGGACTGCGACGAGAGTAAAACAAGAATCGCAACGCAGCATACCGAACGCGCAAAGAAAGTTGTGCGCTGCGTTTTTTTGTCGCGAATATTTGCAGGCAGTGGGCGCGTCATCGCACGTCCTGTTGATGTGGCCACCGAGTTGACCGATCGCCGAGGATCCGCTCCGGGCTCGTACAGCATTCCCACGGCGCTGCGCGAATTAAGCTTGAGCGGGTTGTTACAGGCTATTCAGGGGTGGGCTAGCTGCTGCCGTTGCCTGATCATCGAAGCTTTGGACAGCTTCTCGTTTCCGCTTCATGCTAATCAATCGCCCACGTAAGGACCGGGCCGAACTGTAGGTCCATCGATAGATTTCGCGAATTTCTGAGGCGAAGTAGCGCTTGCAATCAAGTGAGCCGGCACCCAGATCATACCACAGGTCGGCGCGCTCAAAGGAGTCCTGGATGACTTTTGCGTATAGGAGATTGCCCGCGCCGGCCCGTCCGAACTCAGCGTCGAAGCCGACGCGCAGTCCACAGAGCTTGCCATGTAAGTGGTAGTTGTATGCGAAAGCAATCGGGCGATCATCTATCCGCAACAAGTTGAGATCAATTCCGCCCACGCGGGCCGCCGCCGTATGAACATCAGTCAGGAAGGAGCGGATCGATTCGTGGCACAACGTTGTGCCATCGGGCGATTGACTCTGCCAGCTGGCGCGCGCTACCTTTAGACATTCGTCAAACAAGTCCCAGCGGATGTGGCTGCTGCCGGATTGAGGATTCGGGCGATGGCGTTCAAAAGTCAACTCGCCGGACTTCGAAAGGTTGCGCTCCCAGCGCTTCAAGTTGTTGCGCCATTTGGATGACTTGCTTGCCAGGTAATCTTCCCAGCTCCCGCTGAACACCACCGCTGGCGAGTGATCCGTGAGCGTAATGTGGCCGTTCATCCCCAGTGTGGAGAATTGTTGAGCCAAATCTGTCGCTTCCTCAAGCCGATGCCCGATCCAACGCGGTTCGACCAAATCCCAGTCGTGATGGTCTTTCACGACTTTCGACCAAACTTCGCGGTGGACGGCGGACGGATTCGCGGATATTGGTCCGTAGAAGGAACCCCAGTCATCCAGGGGATATGTTAAAAACCGCAACCTTCCTAGCCTTGTCCTTTGCACGCGGACAACCAGTGGCAGAATGCCGATGCACGCGCCGCGGTCTCTGACCACGAAAACCCGCAATTTTTGGCCACGGCCGTAATGCTCCCAATAGGCTTCCAACCATTCCGGCGTATGGAAGAACGTCGCGTCAGTCGTCACACGCAACAATTCCCACCATGCGTCGCGCAAGGGAGCCAAGTCGCCGATATTGTTGATTTCTTGAACTTCCAAGTTCGCTCCGATCCAACCATCGAACGCCGCGAATTACGAAACTAAGTGGCGGGGCAGGTATCTTTCATCGCCGGTGTAACTTTGCAGTGGTTGTGCAAGTGCCGCACGAACGTCCTGGCAACCAACACTACCCCCAGCATCTCCAGGGCTTCTTCCACTGTGATGGTCATGGCGTAGGCAAAGGTGTTTTCTCCATGCGCGTCCGCGATCATGCCGCTAATCATCTCGACACAAATCGCTCCGCCAACGAAGACCATCCCGCCGGCGACCAACCCCATGCTTGTTGCCCTTGGCAATCGCCAGGCAAATCGCGCGAATGAAAGGCCGACAACTAGAACCAATGCCGCACCGGGAATCACCCATGGGTAATACAGAGCTCCTCCAAACCCAAAGGCATCGCGCATCGGATCGATCGGGTACTCATGAATCATGGCGACTTCGTCCATCGACAGAAACAACAAGACACCGCTGATAGCTACCCAATGCCACCGCTCGCGTTCCCCCGCACTCGCCCAAGCAATCAATGCGGCAAGTGCCGCGCAAATCGCCAAGGCGAAGGAGGACCACCAGGTTGGAATGTTCGATTCGTAATCCAGATAGAACGCAGGCACAAACCCCATCAGTTTGGGGTGCCCCAGCAAAAAGCGGCTGAATTGCCCCACTGTGCTCATGATGATCAAGAATGCGACAACGGCCAGCATCACGCTGGGGAGTCGCCGAGGGATCGGCAAATCTACACGGCTCATAGGGTTCCAATCGTGACAGTTAAGACAGGCGGAGCATTAACCACCTCCGCCACTGCATGCTGCGTGCCACGGCAAGGAAAACGCGAATTCTTCACAACAGATTCACATGCGAACCGAACAACCGTTGCTTTTCGGCAGCGCTCGTTGCAAATTGGCTTCACTGCGCCGCACGGGAGCTAAGCAGTAAGCTGGACCCACATCTGCTGTTGTCTGACAGCTATTGCGGAAAGTTCAACAGCCCAAAGCCTTGGGGTTGAACCGATGTCGAGGCCGGCTTTGTCCAGCTTTCCAGGCCTGTTCCCGGGATGACGCGTTGCACGCCCAGGGCCCAGACTGTGCTGCCGGGGATGAGTCTTGGCGTCAGTTCGGCCAACGGAATGGCCATCTCCGCGCTCCAGAAGTCCGCGTCATCTTGTGTAGCGGCCACGTACCAGGTTGGGTTCCAGGTCTCGTCGCCAAAGCAGCTTTCGGCCGTCCAACCGCGAGAGTCCACCGCCAGGCGATAGTACGTCGCGTAGTCGCGGTCGATGTCGATCAGGAATTCGACACGATCAAAGTTCGCCAGGTCGGCATCGCGCTGGCGAACTTCGGGGGATGCTTCGTAAGTCAGGGAACGATCTTTGGGACAGTGCACGCCCAGGTAGAGGAATTCCCCGTCCGTCACGGTCAATGCGACCGCGCCAAACTCATCCTCGGCATGTGCTTTGCCGCGAAGGCGTATGGGCGTCGCCTGTTGCCAGAGGGCGTCGTTCAGTTCGCCATCCAGATGAGGTTTGCCTTGCCCACGCAGGCAATTGATCATCGGCTTAGGCGCGGGTCCTTCACGTTGTGCGAGCCAGTTCTCGGCCGCGGCGCAGTCTCGCCAGGCGCCATCGACAGAACCTTGCAGAATTTGGAAGAAGAACTTCTCCGCGTTGTTGACCAGCCCTCGATTGACATACGCGGCGGCCAGCGGGAACTGCAAACGCGGCTCGGCCGCGAGCTGAGGGCTGTTGTGTTCAATCGCATTGCCAAAGGCCGTCGCTTGTTCCGCCCGGCTTGTGTCCTCGCGAAGGTCCACGGCGCGGACCGCGTTGCCGAGGTTTTCGATGGCGCTGGCGGTGTTGATGACCGCCTGGCCAGGCCTAGTCGGATCGATTGCCAACGTGCTCTTGCCGGAGTAGCTGCCGCTGGCTTCGGCCAGTTGCGTGCGATGGCCCATCTCCGCGCTGGCGTAGTATTGCACGAGCCAGACTCCTGCGGCCGGTGCCAGCGGGTGATCCGGGTATCGCTTGAACAAGACTTCATAAGTTTGCGCGCCCAGCGAAGAGCGGCCGGTGCGATGATACGACGCGGCCAGGTTATAGAGCATTCGCCCGGCCAGATGGCCTTCCATGCCGGCGGTCAGATCGCCAATCTGCCCCATCAATCGCGCTTGCAGCTCAGGCGATTTCTCCGCCTGATCCAAGATCGCCGTGGCGTTGCGGAACTTCTTTGCGGCTTCCAACGCTGCGGTAGATTCCTCGGGCGCTTCCAGCAGCCGGCGACGCGCTTCGCTGCCTGGCGACAATGTGATGCCGCCCATGATGCCGCGATCAGCCGCCGCGGAACCTGTTTGATCCTCGGCAATGCGGAACCCCCACTTCTTGGGTCCGAGAGGATTGTTCGCCAACGGTGCTGCCAACACATAAGCGCTTTGCGCGGCATCCGCCAGCGAACTTTGCAGTCGAGGCGCGAACGTGCTGGTCTCCAAGTTGATTTGTCCGTCCGCGCCAGGCGGCAACACGGTGAGGATCTTCTTCACTTGCCACGGCGGAAGTCCAATCTGCTGGTGCTCGGCGAAACGTCGTTCATCCGCCGCGACCAACGCCGCTTGAGCAATCACGTTTGAGATCAGCTCGCCGGCGGGATCATCCGGGTTGCCGGGCTCAGGCGTCAGAATCACTTCGGGACGCCAAGTGCGAATCAGCCTTACGAGCCGTTCCTGCAGTTTGGAGAGTCCGCGATCATCATTGGCCGAGTCCCAAGTATCCAGAACGTGCTGCGTTGCCCTGGCGACGCCGTCTTGATCCAGCGGGAATTGCCAATCGACTTCGGCGCTGGTTCCGCCCATGCGAACAAACGCTTCGTGGAATCGCGCGAAGTCTTCGCGAAATTCCAAGGGACTGGCATTGAGATCGCGACGGCCGATCGCGTGCGCGACACTGAGAAAACCTTCTTGCGCGGCAATCTGCGAAAACGCTTCCCACGGCACATGCTCGCTATCCGAGAACACGCCCAATACGGCGGCTCGCGTTCCACCGCGATGTTGCACTTGCCAGGTGCGTCCGCCATCGGCCGTGGCCAGAATCGTTCCCAAATCTCCCACCGCCCAACCATGCATTGGGTCAATAAACTGCAATCCGCGCAGCGGCGCGGTCTGGCCGGTCTGCAGCACGTTCCAAGAGTTTCCGGCGTCCGGCGAATGGAACACGCAGCTGCCTGGCGAACCCGCCAACCATGCTTGCGTGCCGATGACGCACAACGCCTGAAAGTCAAACAACTGTGCCAGGCGACCATCAAAACGTTGATTGGGGAATTGCCAATCATTGCCGCCGGTCCCGGTGAGCATGACAAGGCCGCCATCGCCCACCAGCCAACCGCCGCCGCCGGGCACAAGTTGCATCTCGTGGACTTCGCGCATGCCAACGGAAAGCGGCGCTGCGACGCGAACGTTCTGGCGGCGAATGCCAGCCACGGCTCCGTGCATTCCGGCAACGGCACCGTTCATTGGGTCAAGGAAATCAGCCGCTTGCCAACCGCCAGCGGCCAACACGGGGTTCCAGGAGCGACCGCCGTCTTCCGTGTGGAACAAACCGGAGGGGTGCATCGCGGAAGGGTCTGTTCGCAGCCAGCCTTCGTTGCGGTTGAAGAATTTGACCTGTCGAGCGAAC
>CALJLD010000226.1 GCA_937982665.1 uncultured Planctomycetales bacterium | reverse complement strand
CCAGCAGTTCGCTCACCCATCCGCCGCATTGTCCGTATCGATCAAACTGAAACGGCGACCCAACCAGCGGCAAGCTCGATTGATTGCCGCTCATGCCAGTGAGCCGCTGTCCAAGACGCACTTCTTCTGGCAATTGCTCACCGTGCCTTTCGTTGAGCACGGGCTTGTGGTCGAACAAATCGATCTGTGACGGAGCGCCCGCCTGGAAAAGGTAGATGCCTCTTTTTGCTTTGGGGTCTTGATGAAGTTGCGCGATGGCGCCGTCTGCGGTGGCTTGGGCACGGCAGGGATTCACCATGTTGGCCAAGGCGAACGCTCCCAGCCCCATGCCAAAGCGACTTAAAAAGGCACGCCGATCAGTCGGTTGTGCTGAGAGAAAATGATTCATTGTTTCATGATGCTGTCATCAAAACTCATCAGAGTGTTTGCGACGGCGGCGAATGCGGCCAGCCGCGGTGCTTTCAGGGCTTCATCACGCGCCGCGTCTCCGACGGTGAGGAAGCTTTCGGCTCGCGCGGAGTCAGCCTGAAAGTAACTCAGCAGTTTTGCATAGAGATCAGAGATGACTGCAACTTCCGTTTCGGTTGGATGGCGGCTCGTCAGTGAGCGAAATATGTCGATCAGGACCCGCTCATCTTCGTCGCCATTCGCTTTGATGCACTGCTGCGCTAATACGCGGGCAGCTTCAACGAATTGTGGTCCGTTGAGCAAAACTAACGCCTGAAGCGGCGATCGCGTTCTTTCGCGCCGCATGCGGCAGACATCGCGCTTCGCCGCATCAAAAGCCATCATCGTTGGAGCCGGTGCGGTCCGCTTCCAATAAGTGTAAAGGCTCCGACGGTAAAGTCCCTCGCCTTTTTGTCGGCCAACGGGTTTGAAGGAAGCTTCCAATTCGTAGGGACGCGCGGGAGCACCACCAATCTTCTCGACCAACAGTCCACTAACGGCAAGCGCGTTGTCCCTGAGCATTTCGGCTGGCAAGCGATAACTCGGCGCCCGCGACCACAACAGGTTCTCGGGATCTTGATTCAAGGTTCGTGCCGCAGGTCTCGACGATTGGCGGTAAGTCGCTGACATCACAAGCTGCTTCATCAGCCGTTTTACGTTCCAGCCGTTATCGACAAAGTCAGTCGCCAACCAATCCAGCAACTCCGGATGAGTGGGCAACGCCCCTTGGCTCCCAAAGTCCTCCGGCGTGTTCACCAATCCGCGGCCAAAGAGAGTTTGCCAGAAGCGATTGACGGCCACCCGAGCCGTGAGTGGATGGTCCCGTGCGGTGAGCCACCTTGCCAGTCCTAATCGATTGCGGGGTTGATCCGTTGGAAACGGTGGCAAACTACTGGGAGTCGCTGGAGAGACCATAGCGTCCGGCGCATCGTAGGCACCACGAGCAAGCAGGTAGGTTGGACGGGGTTCATCCGTTTCTCGCATGACCATAATCTCGGGAATTGCGTCTTGCAGCTTGCACCGTTCTTCCCGGAGCCTTGCAAGTTCCAAAAGTGCCTCGGCGTGCTCCGCAGATTGCGCTTCCAATAGATACTCGTCCAACAACTCTTGTTGCTCGGTACTCAATGTGCCTCGACTGCTCGAGAGCAAACTCTCCAAACTCTCGCCATCGCAGAGCTGCGCGACTTCGAGTCGCGACAAGCGGCGGTTGAAGACTTGGAATTCATCGACGAGACCATTAGTAAATCCGCGGTCACGAAATCGCTCGCCGATCGCGATGTTGTCGCCACCTCCACCGGTGATGTTCTTGTACAAGTTGTCCCGAACGATCTCGACCGAAGCTTCCGAGCCGTTGACAAAAATCCGTAACCCGTTAGCCAGGCTTGAACCATCGTAAGTCATAGCGACGTGCAACCACTTATCCGTTTGGATCTTGTCGCGGGTCCGAACTCGGATTGCGTTGCCTGGCCAAAAGTGAATCAGCGATGCGCTCAGCCTCCCTTCTTCAATGAGCAACTGATAGCCGCGACTGCCGGCATCCGTCCAAGCTCGTGAGCGATGGAAAACAACCGCGCGTTCTTTCTCATCCGGCGTGTTCAACCACAGCGAGATCGAGAAGGGTTGCCAGCGGGGAAAGTTGCCGATTTCTGTCGCAATGGCATCATCGCCAGTCAACTTCACCGCGTTGCCAAAGCGTCCTGGGACGGACACATTTGGCGCCGTCACGTCCGCTTCAAAACCGAGATGCGCGACGCGGCCAGCAATCTCTTGGACATCGGCCGTGAATTCTCTCGAGGAAGTCTGTTCACGATGCGTTCTGAGAACCTGGAGTTGGTTTTCTATCCGCTTGTCCAAGTCGGCCAACTTCGCTTTGGTCGAATCTGGAGCGAGCAACAGTGTTGGCGTCGGGACCGAGTTTGTGAAGAACGAATAGAGCCCCGCTTCGTCGATGTTGTCGAAGAACGCGGAAAGTTCGTAGTATTCCTTCTGGGCAATCGGATCGAATTTATGGTCATGGCATCTTGCGCATTCGAACGTCAATCCCATGAAGGCGGTGGCAGACGTCTGCGTTCGGTCAGCCACATACTCGATGCGAAACTCTTCGGGAACGCTGCCGCCTTCGACCTTTTGCGGGTGCAAGCGGTTGAAAGTTGTCGCAAGAATCTGATCACGGCTTGCGTTAGGAAGCAAGTCGCCGGCCAATTGCTGTGTGATGAATTGGTCATACGGTAGGTTGCTGTTGAATGCACGAATCACCCAGTCGCGCCACGGCCACACAAATCGATCACGATCCACCTGGTAGCCGTATGTGTCGCTATATCGCGCGACGTCAAGCCAACTGGCTGCCATATGTTCGCCGAATCGATCCGAGTCGAGCAGTCGATCGACAAGTTGCTCATAGGCAACACCAGGATCATCAGCCAGGAAAGCATCGATCTCCGCAAGTGTTGGCGGCAACCCTGTGAGATCAAAGGTGACACGACGGATCAGTTGTTCAGCACTTGCGCGGTCCGATGGTTGCAAGCCTGCTCGCTCCAAACGGGAAAGGACAAAGTGATCGACTTCGTTAGCTGGCCAGGTGGTCGCCTGAACCTCGGGCAGATCGTTCTTAACCGGTGGGATGAATGCCCAGTGGTCCTCCCAAGGCGCGCCTTGCTCAATCCACCGCTGGATCGTTTGGATTTCTTCATCTGTCAGAGCAAGCTTAGATCCGACAGGCGGCATCCTGACGTCCGGATCAGAGCTACTAATCCGATGGATGACCGCGCTTTGGCCAGGATCGCCTGGAACAATCGCATAACTCTTTGCTTCGTCTTCGAGGTCCAATCGCAAATAGGCTTGGCGGTTTTCGCTGTCAGGCCCATGACAGAAAAAGCACTTGTCTGAGAGGATTGGCCGAACATCGCGATTGAACGAGACATCGTCGTCCCCTTGGATTGGGGACGCGAACGAAGCAATCAACAAGAAGCAGAACAAGCCCGTCCGGTGTTGTGAACTCATTGGCTCAATGTCTTCCGTGCGTTGTGACTTGCGGATGACGCGTGCGATCGTGACTGAATTCGCGCGATACTCTCAGCCGTGCCAGTATCCCCTTTTCAAGGTTGCATGTCTCCCTTTCGCCAGCAAATCTTGGAGAAGTAGGCAACGCGACAAGCAGTGGCAAACTACTTGTATCGAGCCGATGTGCCCTCTGGCGGCAACGACTGTTCGATGAACTGGCGGATGTCGTCGTTCGCCTGCTCGAGGTCTTCATTGCGAAGATACATCATGTGTCCGCTGCGATACCCTTTGAAACTCAGCCTGTCTTTCATCTTTCCGCTGGGATCCAAGTGCCACATTGTGTACTTGGCATTAAAGTAGGTCGTCGCTCCGTCGTAATAGCCGGATTGAATCATCATGTTCAAGTATGGATTCATGGCCATCGCTTGGCGCAAGTTCTCTCCTGTTTCATCGCCGTCACGATCCCACGGCGAAACCGGCCCAAACATGTTGTATTTGATATCGGTCTTGAAGTTGAGCTCGTTGGGAAAATACCAATTGATCGCCGGTGCGAATGAGTGCAGCCACGAAGCGATCTCGGCATTGAAATCAGGCGACTCGCCGGCGTCTTGTCGGTCAATCCCCTTGTAGCGTGAATCCAATCGACCGATTGTCCGGCCTTCCTCTCGAAGCAGTTCTTTCCAAAAGAATCGCGTTGTGACATCCAGGTTGTGTTGCGCGATGACGCGCTTGCTGAGTCCCGAGAACTTTGCGAATCCCTCGATCGCGTATTGTCGATTCCCTTCGTCAGCCCACGCACCGCGTGTCATCGTCGGCAACAAATCATCGATCGTGAACCGCTCGGCCTGATCCAGCACGTCCAGTAGATCTTGCTTTTGTAAGTCATCGCCCAGCTTCTTGTGGTACCAGGCAGCGGCCGCAAAGTAAGGCAGCCGATTGGCTGCCTCGACCGGTCCGTCGCGATCGATCCCCAAACCTGTAGGCGAAACAAGAATCACACCATTGAGATACATCCAATGATCGTTTTGCAATTCGTAAGCCAGGCCGGACACGCGCGTTGTACCGTAGCTTTCGCCAATGAGATATTTGGGCGATTGCCAGCGGTTGGTGCGCGTTACGAACGTGTTGATCCACTCGGCGAGGTACGAGATATCTTGATTGACACCGAAAAACTGTGTTCGGTCTGCCGCGTCATCGACAATTCGCGAATAGCCCGTGTTGACGGGATTGACGTATACGATGTCCGCGACATCCAGAATGGAATGCGGATTCTCGCGAACTCCGTAGGGCTGGACCGGGAACCCCTCGTCATCGATCTTTAGAATTCGAGGGCCGGTATAGGCCAGGTGCATCCAGACCGATGCCGAGCCGGGGCCGCCATTGAAAGAAATCATCAGCGGGCGGCGCTCCGTAGTTTCGACATCCGTGCGGCGATAGTAGGTGTAGAACAGCGTTGCCAGTGGTTTTCCCTGCTCATCCCAGACGGGCTGTGTCCCGGCAGTCGCTTCATAGGGAATGGTGTCGCCCTTGATAGTGACTTCGTGTTGTGTGACTACGCGCGTTTCAATCGGGATTTCTCGCGAGTAGTCTTGCCGATTGGGAACCGTTTCCTGCGCATCAGATACCGTGAGAATTGTCTCCTGCGCCAAGCCGTTCCGCAGCGGACAGAAACAAAGTTGAATTAACACGGCTAACAAAGTGCAGGTCAGTGCCGAACATGAGGACGCGCGAAGGGGTTGCATTAAAGGAACTCCGTAACGATTCCAGTTTCATCTCCAAGGTGCATCATAATTTGCCCAACCCCCTAAGTCTGCAAGCTGAAAGCCACTTCCTGCCTTTGTCGGCGCAGTCGCGAGATATCACGGGCGCAACGGGATCAAGCCTCGGAAACTTGTGATGTTCAACAAGGATCATTGCTCGTCGCGATGAGGCGCCGCTGAAACACAATGCAGCTTGGACGCTGTCCGGATCAGAAGTTTGTCGCCGACAACTGCGGGACTTGCAAGCGACAACTCATCCAACGAGTTCGTAGCCAAGAGTTCGTAATTTGGGCCCGCGGCGACAGCGTAGGTGTCGCCATCCTCGCTCAGGCAGAAGATCTGGCCGTTGTAGGCCCAAGGCGAGGCCGTAAAGCTTGCGCCGCCGGCGAATCGCTGTTTACCATAGATCTCTTCGCCCGTTCTTGCGTCATGACAAGTCAAGAAGCCGCGGTCATAGAGCGTATAAAGATAGTCGCCGTAAACAATTTGCGACGGGTTGTAGGAAGACGACTGTCCTTGGTACCAAGCAATGTGCTGGTTGTCGTCAAGCTCTGCATTCTCAACCCCTTCTGTTGGCGTGATGTCGCCTGTGGCACCGGGTCGGATCGCGAATGTCGGCCGATGGCGATCTCCGATGTAGCCCGACGCGATATAGCACAGTCCGTGCGCCGCAAATGGCGAGGGAATGACCAGGTTGGACATTTGGCCATCGAACTCCCACAGCAACTCTCCCGCTAGCGAATAGCTGCGGTTCTTATTCTTGCCCGGGACGATGATCTCCGTGCGGAGGTCGTTCTCCCAAACGAAAGGCGTTGCCCAGGAGTGGGTCTCGTCGCGGGTGGTTTGCCATCGCTGTTCGCCAGTTTTTGTATCGAACGCTGCGATCCACGATTCTTCAAGATTGTCATAGACGACGAATACCTGGTCACCGTGAACGACCGGCGATGCCGCGGCGCCGTAATCCATAAGCGTCTTTTTCGGCTCGATGCTGTGCGACCAGAGTAATGCGCCGTTCAAGTCGTAGCAGTAAAGACCAAGGTCACCGAACAGGATATAGAGTCGCTGTCCATCGGTCGCAGGCGTCTCCGCGGCATAAGTGCTCTTGGGATGCCGCGGAACTTGCGGTCTTCCGCTGTGAGCTTCTTGCTTCCAAAGTTCAGCACCGGTTTGCAGGTCAAAGCAATAGACCAACCAATGATGCATGCCCTTGGCTGGTTCACGGACACCTTGCCCCAAATACAGTCCCTTATCCGGCGTCGTATTCTCCTCGTCACTCACGACGGTTGTCAGGAAAACGCGGTCGCCCGTCACAACGGGGCATGACCAACCCCAGCCTGGGATATCGGCAACCCACTTGATGTTTTCCGTGGGCGACCAGGTAGTCGGCAAATCAGGATTGTCAGGCGCAACACCAGTTGCCTCCGGACCTCGAAAGCGAGGCCACAGGTCCTGACCAAAACGAGTATTTCCCAATGCCAGAGTTAAGAGCAGAAACAATCTGAGTGCATTAGACATAGCGATGACCTGGTACAGAATTGACCACAAGGAACACAGAGGTCCGCCTGTTTGTAGTCAGAGTAGACAATGGTTTTGCTGAAGTTCCACGAACTAGGGTGAACCACGATACTAGCAGCGACCAATTCAACGGGAAAGCACTTCTTGAGATCCGGCGTCGACGTGAAGGAGCTCCGTCATTCCTAGCTAGCCCAACCCGAAGCTGCTGAAGGAGACCCTCGTCGATTTGCTTGCACAGTGGAGGTACTACTTATCGAAAAGTATAGTTTCCTTGCTGTGTCACACACTTTGGAACATTCGTGAGTACTAGCCCACGCAATGAGTGGAGAGCGACGGCCGGGCGAAATCGTCGTACGAAAGTCCGAAATTGTCCCGCGGCAGAGATATGCGCACGACGCCGTGACTATGTCTGGCGTTTGATTTCGCAAGTACGACAAGGTGTGGCTACCATGCGCAACAAATGAACCACTGCTAGCAGTCGTGCGCAACAAAATGCACCAGTCCCAACAGCTTCTGATGCTTCTCGCCCTCCTTGTGCCGCTGCGGAACCTCACAACGCACTTGAGATGCCTGCTGCGGCCCTCTGCGGCGATTGAACTCCAAAGGTGACCGCCTTCGCTTGAGAGCAAGCCTGACAAGGTCACGCAGGCGTTCAGAAGCGGCGCATGTGAACTCCTTCCCGAGTACGAGTTGCCAGAGCCTATCAGCAGATCCCGCGCAAGCATTGCAAGCGCCCAACTCTGGAAATCTGCCCCCGCATGGTCGACTCATTACCGTTCAAATGCGAAATCCAGTAGTTGGCCGTACTCATTGTTCGGCTTCCTTGCATAGTTCGAAAGCATCGAAAATCGCACCGTGCAGGCACTGATTTCAGCACTCATTAACGGCGGCCGAGTAATGCAGCGCGGGGCAGTCGAATAGTGCAGCGCGAGGTCTGGTTGGGGCTCCGTTTGGCTGCGGGTTGTGTTTACGGCCAGCGCGTCGATCAGAGGTATCTGGACGCTACGTTAGGGGTTCCGTTTATGGCCTGTAGTGGGAAGCAGGACTGATGCTATCTACCCCTGCAGGAACTGATTTCGGTAGTGAATAGCCAACGGGCACACTCACTCCGAGATTACTGCGCGCCGCCTAATTCCGACGTGTTTCTTGTGGTGATAGCTGGCCGCATTCGTTTCAAAAGCTGCTTTGTTCTGCAGCAAAAAGGGGGGAAGCCGCGGTAGATCTGGGTGTTAGTTCCTGGCCAAAACGAGACTTGGCTCTCCATCTATGCGACACAGTGACTGCCGAATCGCATGAATTAGAGTGCTGCTGCGCTACAAATGAAGTTCCAATGTCGACTACGGAGGGTGGCAAGACTGCGGGCTGTCTAGCCAAACCTACTTCGGCAGCGCGACTCTGAGCACAAACTGTGGCAATGGAAATCGGGATTTGACTGGGCGTACAGCGACAAGAGTTGTCCGTTTTCAAGCAGTTCTTGACGCGCCATTAAAGCACTTTTGCCCCCTTGCGCGACTAGATCACGCGATGTTTTCTCGCTAGGGAGCCGGACTCTCGCATCCGTTCCTGGTGCTAGAACAGGGCAAGAAAGAAGCTCCGATTGGCCACCTAGCCAGCTACGAATAGTCTGATCGCACGGACCAAAGTACAAACGTGCGCTGCGAAAGGGGGTCCCATTTTGGCCACGCAGGGTAGCAGGACTGTGACCACGAATAAGACCTAAGACCCCCCATCCATTTGACACGGCGGCAGCCTGCTTGCAAGGATCAGTGCTGCTAGGACGCTACAGTTGGAGTTCCAATTATGGCCTGCCGAAGGTGGCACGACTGGTGGTCTCTACCGCGGCCTTTAGTGGCTCGCGCTTGATGCGTGCTCTTGTGCACTCGGCGCACAGCGCCCTACTGGTGCTGATTTTCCATAGGGTGGAGTTCTAGCCCCACGATAACACTTTTGCTCGGTTCTCTTACTGTATTGTCATGCGACAGAACCCGAGCTTTGCCAACGAAATACGAATGGAAGTCAGCGACGACGATGTTGTAGGTTTCCTCCACGAGTCCGATCTCTTCGGCAACGACGACTGCCGCCGTGTTTTCCAGTCCGTGGATTCGGTCACCATTTTCCAAAGACCGCGAGATAATCCAGCCCTTCCCTATGACAAAAAAAAGATGGCCGGGGCTTGCCTCGAAAGTCGCGTGGTCCGTGACAACGCGAAACAACCTATCTGGAGGACGAACGGTTGTCCGCAAGACCGGCTTATACGCCAATTCGCCCGATTTAGGATCTTGCGATAAGACACGATCGCCGATTTGAATCTTCTCGATCGAAACGAATCCCCGTTCCGTCCAAATCGGTGTTCCGGCACGTAAACAATCGCTGCCTCCCCCACCGCCACCCCCTCCACTTTCTGAGCCGCCTCTAAACCTCCGAGAGGGTCCTTCATCGGCGATAAGTACCGTCTCCGTCTCGTAGTGACTTATGGTTTCCTTGTCGCCATTGTACACACCGTTGTGCTCATTCCACCATTCCCACCAGAGTCTTGGTCTAGGGCCGAATGGCTGACCGGTTGTGGCTGCAAGGACTTCCGCAACGCGGGAGTTTCTTTGCAGAATGCGCTCATTCTCTTCGACGATCCGTTGTTCGCGCAATTGTGCTTCACGCTCCGCATTTGCAACGGCGCGCTCCGCCGTTTCCACAGCGTCGCCAGCTGGCATCGCGATCCGATGATATTGCCTGTCTACCACCCAAAGCTGCTGTGTGCCGACAGCCTCTTGCGACAGCCAATGGCGGTAGACGAGCTGTCCTCCTGGAATGTAATAGAGTCCAGTATGGCTCCTGACTGTTGTCGACATACAGGACAGCAAGGCCGGTACATACTCTTGCTCGTTTCGGCGTTTCAAAAGGGACACTGAGACCTCGCGGACATTCTCCCACTTTGCACGGAGCGCATGCCGTGCTAAAGATAAGGTCGCAGCTTGTTGCGGCATCTTGGAAATGGTCTCCAACGTGACCAGCGCCAGATCTGGGCTGACGTCGCTGAGCAGAGCTTCCATACTCGCGATCGCTCCAGGATCTTGGATCGCCTGCAATCGTTTGAGGCCTACTCGCCGTCGCCGCGGAGACTCGCTCGTGAGCAGCTCAACAATCTCTTCGATTCGCGGTGCCCACAGGCGATAGGCCTCGCGGTGTTCTTGAGCCAGCTCCTGTGCAGCCTGGAGTTCTTCTTTCAGGACCCATCGGCCGTTGACTTTCAAATATCCCAACTTGGTGCGAGCTTCTGCATGTTCTGGGTTCATGTCGACAACCCGCGTGAAATGAGATCGAGCTCGGTCAGGTAGGCGGTTTCTCAGACACCACCGCGCCAAATTCAGCTGGCCCTGAACCGTATCCGGATGTTCCTCTCGCTTTTTGCAGTAGTCAACCAATCGCAGCTGTCCATCGGGGGTCTGCAGAACCTCATCAAATCTGGTCCATTTGTTTCCATACAGAACAAAGCCTGATCGCCACATTGCCAGCTCGCAATTTCGATCAAACTTCAGCGCGGCGTTGAGCGCATTGTCCCTGGCAGGGAGATCGCCTGAGGCCTCATGTACGAGTGCCTGCTCCACCAGTAATCTTGCCGTCTCCCGATCATTCGTGTCGGCTGCATCCGCCTTTGATGCTCCACCAAGAGCTGTGCTAATTGTGCAAGCCAATATTGTCGAAATGATCGTCTTGGTGAGCAAATGTCTGGCCATCATCCTCTCCATTTTCTTCGACTAGTGCGTCACGCGTCTTAGTCGACGCATGAGGGGGACGCCGGCAGCGGGGAATCGCAGCTAGTTGATAGAGCTACAGCCAAGTTTCTAGCGACTTGCAGCGCAAATTCCACAATCCGCCGAGAAGCAAGCCTGAAACCACGTGTTCATTGGATCGCCGCTGAGCGCAATTCCGACAACACTAGATCGCGCACGCAATCAATCCCTCCCTGAAGGAGTGGTCTCCAATGAAGACCCCGCAAGGGAAGGTTGGGCGTTGCAAGAAAACGCAGCATCAACAGGATTTTCCACAATCGGATGTTGGGGAAGAAATAGCCCAAACGTTGCGAGGAAAGACCGTGTCTACCAAAGGCGTGTCTTGCGTTTTGTGTTATCGAATGCCCAAGCATGCGCTAGTGTCGAGGCTAGGGTACGCGCCCGTTCTTCCGTGACGCTGTTGCTCAAGTCATTTGCGATTCAGCAATGACTGTCGTTCTAATCTCGCGGTAATATCTAAGACAAAACCTGTGTTTTTCGAGATTCTTCACGACCTGACGAAGATTTCTGCGGGATTAAACCAAGAGATCGTTTCTCTGGACTGTTCTCGAATAATTTGAGGCTAGGTAGAGCCAGGATTGGAGCACCAATGAGACGCCGAGAGTTCTTAACAACAGCTGCTGCAGCTTCATTCGCCGCCCTTTGGACGCCAACTCGTGTTTGGGGAGGGCAGGATAGCGAGAAGGCCCGGTTGCTTCGGGCGATCGATGAGGGGTTACCCATGGCCATAAACCCTAAGAATGTCGTCGTCGTTGGTGCTGGCATGGCAGGTCTGGTAGCCGGGCACCTCCTGAAGAAGGCTGGGCACAACGTTACCATTCTGGAGGCATCGCGACGCGTCGGTGGTCGTGTCTGGACGCTGAGAGAGCCCTTCACGCACGGTTTATATGCGGAAGGGGGCGCGATGCGCATCCCCGATGCACACAAGCTGACTTGGCGGTTCATCGACAAATTCGGGCTGGAGACACAACGGTTCATCATGGAACGAACCAGCCAGCTGCTTTATGTCAACAAGCAACGTATGACTTGGCAGGAGTTTGAGCGAAACCCGAAGATCGAAGGCTTCACTCTCAAACCGAATGAGAGAGGAAAAACGCCACGAACACTTTGGAATGAGACGGTCGCACCACTCAAGGAACAGTTCGAGTCGGGAAGTTGGGAGGAGATCTTAAACGAATGGGGCGACTCCACGGTCCGGCAATTCTTACAGAAAATGGGCTGGTCGGAAAACGCGATAACGCTGTATGGGATCGTTGAGAACCAACGAGCGCGACTCAACCATTCGGCAACAGCACTACTCTGGGAAGTGCTATCGGGATCCTTTCAAGATTTGTACGAAATCAAAGGAGGGGCAGACCGCTTGCCGTGGTCTTTCTATTCGGAGTTAGCCGAGAACATCACGTTTGATGCGAAGATGACGGAGATCCGCCAAAACGCAACTTCCGTCGACATCACTTTTAAGTCGTCCCTGGACCGCGAAAAGGAAGTCACTGCGGACTACGCCATCGTTGCAATTCCCTTCCCGATGCTCCGGCACGTTGAAGGGATTCGCGACTTCACGCCAGCGCACTGGAACGCGATTACCGGACTGAATTACGACCAGTCAGGAAAAATCCTCTTACAGTGCCGTGAACGGTTCTGGGAAAACGAGGGCATCCTTGGCGGAGGCAGCGAGTCGGATCTTGGTATTCGGTCCACGTGGTACCCGCAGCACGCAGACGATTTCCGTGGGAGGGGCAAGCGAGGCGTCCTGCTTGTTAGCTATACTTGGGCCCGAGACGCAAGACGTTGGTCACACCTCAGCGTGGGGGATCAGGTCCAGCAAGCAACTGAGGACCTCGAAGTGTTGCACCCACAGCTCAAAGGAAAAGATCTGATCGAAGGTGGCACCAGCGTTATGTGGGGAGACATGGAGAACTTCGGAGGTGGCTTTGCGCTATTCAACCCCGGACAAGAGTCCAGGTATTACAATGTCATTCGACAGCCCGCAGGGCGAATTCAATTCGCCGGTGAACATACTTCGCTTGACCATCGGTGGATAGAAGGAGCTGTTGAATCAGCGGTCCGGACCGCGTTGGAGATCCCTGCGTGAGGAAATGCTGCACTTGCAAGGCAACTCAGGCTCGCAGCGCATTGACTCTAGGAAGAGCACACCAAAGCTCAATTCTCTGCCCGGTTGAAGTCTTCCGAACAATCTTTCCACGAAAGGGCTCTCATGTGGCGAATTTCACTAGCAATCGCTTTTTTCTGGGCAGCCTCGTCGATTGCAGCAGACGTGCACGAGCAAGACGACGATCGTAGTGCGCTGCTCGACTTTGGGAGCCCCGCGGTCGCCCAGCTCCAAGCTGATGTTGATGCACTCAAACTGCGGCTCTTGCATATGGAAGTCGCAGTCCTGCACGATCGCATACAGTCCTTGGCCGCGCGTAGCCTGAGTCAGGATTCTAATAAGAGAACTCCCGATCCGAACTTGATCCAAGGTAACCCGTTCCTTTCCGGTCAGCCTGGGTATCCATCATGGTCTGCATTTGAAGGCATTCGATGGCATGGCGAGACGCCAGTAGTGCAAATCAACGGCGGCTGGTACACGCTGGCAACTTTTCATGGGATCCCCACGCCGGACATTTCGCAATTCTGTGGCCAGCGAAAATGCGCTTCACGGAGGACCTGGTACAAATCGCGCGGCTGATGGGCTGCGAAATCAACAGGACGGCAGACCTGGTCTTGGTTGACACCAATGGACAAGTCATCTCCATGAAGTCAGTGGAAATGACAGAAGCCAACCTGCGGCGACTCGTGGCGCAGGATCGCATTATTCCGCGTGCTGTCCAAAGGCAGCAGCAACCGGACTGGGCGCGTGTTTCGCCATTCACCGAAGTCCAGCTTGAGGGTGAGTCGACCAAAGTCCGCTTCCAGGGCAAGATGTATGGTCTGGTGAGCATTGACGGTTTGACCACTCAACGTCTGTTTGAGGCGTCTCGCCAGAAATTCGTGGACCGATGGCAGGAAAGGTTTGTGGAAGATCTCGTTGAAGTTATGGAAGCCGCCGGAAACGCCCGGAGAAAACCGTGACGCTCGAGTTGCGTGACTTGGAAAGCGGAGAAACACAGGTGTTCATAGACGCTCCGATGACAAGTGAGAATCGCCGAGCTGTCCGCGAAAAATGGAACCAAGCGGACGATGCCAACCCGCAGCCTCGGGGTGGTTCGCTCAACCAATCGGCTGCGCTGGAGCTATTTCGAGTAGCGCTCAACGATCGCTGGGCCTACTTTGGGGCTGTAAACGTCGACTTCAATCAACACATCAAGGAATTGGAACAGCGAGTCGCGAACGGGATTACAGACAATAAATTCGCTATTGGACTGCAGAAGATTGTTGCCTTGGGCATGGACGGGCACTCTGGCGTTTCTGGCTTTCGATTAGAGGATGGCTATCTGCCATTCCTCGTAGAGCCGGTTGACGAACGCTTTGTCGCATTCGAGCCGGATCGAACAAAGCTAGTTGATCCTGAGTTCCCCTACCTCAGCCGCATTGACGGCGTGGAGATCGATCGCTGGTTGGAAGCGGCCTCGACAATCGTTCCACACGGCTCGCCTCAATACATTAAGCGGCATGCATTGCGCGAGCTGCGGAATGTCAACTTTGTGCGGTCCGAAATTGGCCTTGCCAAAACGAATACTTTGACGGTCAAACTCGAGTCGGCAGATGGCGCTAGCAAGGTTGTACGCGAGCTCTCCCTTGCGACGCGGCGCCCCATTTACGGCGAATGGCCGCGGTCACAGTCCCGACTGATAGGGGACGACATCGGTTACTTGCGAATCTCCTCAATGAACCAGCAAGCCGTAGCAGAAATACGGGAATGGATGCCTCGATTTCGCGAAACGCGAGGGCTGATTGTCGACGTCCGAGATAACGGGGGAGGCTCACGTGACGCCCTCCGCGAGATGTTCTCGTATCTGATGGATGAGCACGATAGACCTAGCGTGATGAACTGCGCGGCATACAGGTTGCACCCCAGCCGTAGCGTTGACCATCTTGTTCCGCGATTCATGTATCGAGCGGATTCCGATGTTTGGACGGCGGCCGAGCGCCGCGCGATTGACGTGTTCCGGCAGTCATTTCGTCCGGAGTGGACTCCGCCGGCGAATGAGTTTAGTGAATGGCACTATATGGTTCTCAATAGGCTCTCCCGGGCCGACCTGTATCACTATGACAAGCCCGTCATCGTTCTGATGAATGCGAAGTGCTTCAGCGCCACGGATATCTTCTTAGCCGGCCTGAAGGGATGGAGAAATGTCACGCTGCTAGGTACGGCCAGTGGCGGCGGCAGTGCGCGAAGCGAGACCGTTTCGCTCGGTGGCAGTCTTTCGATACGGCTGGCTTCCATGGCCTCGTTTCAGGCTGATGGAAAACTGTTTGACGGTCACGATGTCGAGCCGGACGTAACCGTCGAGCAATCACCAGAGAGTTTTGTCGGCAATGAGGATACGCAGCTAAGTGAAGCTGTGCGGCTACTGTCAAATTCAGACAATGGCCAAGATTGAACGTCTTTTAATCGTGCGGTTACTCAGAGAACTTGATTGATCCCCCTGCCTAAGTATAACGGGCAACCATTCGGATCTGAGATAACTTGACTCGTTGCGTTCTCCCCCGGGACTTGGTGTTCGCACGACACTCAACTACACGGGTTTCCCGTGCATTAAGTGCTGGTCATTGATGTAGAAAGAGTCGGTGAGGACCTAAATGGTGACCAGGTTCCCTCCCGAATCTGATTTCAGACGCACTCGCACGGCAACCTGATTAACAACAAAGCGCCCGCTTGATTGCGGCAGGGATAGTGCCCACCGCTGTCAGCGATGCTTTAGTATTTGGCACAGGTGGGAAGCTCGCGAGCATGGCACACAAGCACGACCGTGTCTCTGTACTCCTTGATCGTGTGGCCGGCGGAGACCAGCATGCGATCCACGAGCTGTTCGAAATTTATCGAGACCGACTTCGGCAGATGATCACGTTGCGGCTTGATGCTAAGCTGGCACGCCGGATTGATGCTTCGGACGTTATTCAGGAAGCACTCATCAACGCTGCGGAGCGGCTTCCACAATACGTTGAGACCCGCCCGATTCAGTTCTATCCCTGGCTCTGGCAGATTGCGAGCGAGCGTCTTATTGATGCCAAGAGGCGGCATGGCGCTTTAAAGCGGGATGTCAAAAGGGAGTGCGAGTTACCACTCACTGATGATTCAATCAATCAGTTCGCCGCACACTTCGCAAGTGGATCTAAGAACGCTGTTTCCAACGAGCTGGAACGGCAGGAAAACAAAGTCCATGTGCAAGTCGCAATGCAAGGACTTTCCGCAATCAGCCAACAGATCCTTTGTATGCGATACATGGAAGGCATGAAAAACAACGAGATCGCTGATGCGTTATCGATGACAGTGAGTGCTGTCAAATCGCAACATTCGCGAGCCCTGACAAAATTGGGCGCAGCATTGCGCAATGCTGAGATCGGAGGCGGGCATAGTGAATAAGAATGCCACTTTGAGATTCCATGCTGACCCTCGCTACGACAACGTCGTTGATCAGATTGCCGAGCGCTTTCAGCGAGGCTTGACTGTCGACGTCGACGAATACGCCAGAAAGTTTCCAGAATACAGTGAAAAACTTCGTGAGCTCTTGCCAACGATGGAAGCAATCGCCGGCGCTTTGGCACCGAACGAAACTGACCGTGTTCTTTCAGACAACGAGTCTAGCTCCCAATTCGCTGAAGATCCAAATGATCAGAATCTCTTGAGAATTGACGAATTTGAACTGCGGCAAGAACTCGGCCGCGGTGGGATGGGCATCGTCTATGAGGCCTTCCAGCCATCCGTCAATCGGCGCGTCGCTTTGAAGATTCTGCCCTTTGCAGCGCTTCTTGATCCCGAACAGATTCGACGATTCCGCTTCGAAGCCGAAGTCGCGGCGAAGCTGGACCATCCGAACATCGTCAATGTCTTCAGCGCGGGTCGCGATCCGAACCGGAACATCTACTATTTCGCGATGGAATATGTCGAGGGTCCGACGGTTGCCGAGGTGATCGAACATATGCGAGGGCGGCATGGATCTGATTCGCCCGGCGCATTGGCGACGAATGGCGGTGACACCACGATAGGTGATATTAACGGACCGTCAGACTTGAATCCCCCGATGGGAACACCGCAGAGTACCGGAAGCAGCCTGGACGAAACACATCTTTCGGTGCATGGATTCATCTCACCCGGAGAAGACCATGGCGGTAAGGGTTACATTCGTGCCGTCGCCGCTCTTATTGCGAAAGCTGCAAGAGGCCTGGATTATGCTCATCGTGTCGGCGTCATTCATCGCGACATCAAGCCAGGCAACTTGATGATCGATGACGACGGTGAAGTCATCATCACCGATTTTGGCCTAGCTCATATTGAATGTGACGTGCATTTGACGAACACGTTCAAGATGATGGGCACCCTCCCTTACATGAGCCCAGAGCAAGCATTTTCTCAACGGGCGACGTTTGACCATCGCAGCGACATCTACTCGCTCGGAGCAACACTCTACGAGCTACTGACACTGCGCAGATTAGTCGCTGCCCCGGATCCACCCTCGATTCTTAGGGCGATCGCAGAGACTCAGCCGCCGAGTCCGAGAAAGTTGAACCATGCCATTCCGCGCGACTTAGAGCGAATTGTCAGCAAAGCAACTGAGAAGGACCCGCTCGATCGATACTCAACTGCTGAGGAATTCGCTGAAGATCTCGAAAGGTTCCTAACCGGGCAGCCAACAATCGCGAACCCACCCAGCGTCTTTAGACGCAGTCAACGATGGCTAAAACAGCCATCCCGGGTGTTTCTTTTGGTCGGCACACTCGTGATCGCTATGGCAACGGTTTTGCTTGGTGTCTGGAGTCGCAGTTTGGCTGAACGCGAAGCTGACCTGGCCGAGCAAAAGGCCGAGTTAGCTGGATCAGCGACGAAATGATGACAAAACTCAAAGAAAATGAGATTGAGCTAGTGTCCATTAATGCGGGCGCAATCGTGCGACAGAATGCAGTCTATCGTGAACATACAATCAAGCGAGGAATGTACGGCGTCGATATCAAAGGCGAACCCATACCTGCGCAGGATATCGAGACTGCAGCATCTATTGAGTACCTTGCAGTTCGTCAGGATGCTCCGACACCGCTCGTGAATGCACTGTTGCATACAATACATGGTGATCCCATTGGTTTGCCCGTGAGATTGAGCGGCAGGGTAAAAACCATTTAGAAACGACTGCCACGGAAAGTAGATTTGATCGCCCCAAGCTGCAAATCATTTCCAAAACCAAATTCTCGAAGAGTACCTTCCAAACGATATCTTCCATCCAGCGGCTCAAGCGTATTTTCAGCCCTTTGATCCGTCGGAATTAGCAACATGGACCGGGTTTCTCGCAGGCAGCAAAGACCTGCTTGTCGCTGGGCCAGCCGGCATCTTTCTCTTGTACGGCCTACGTGTCCGATTGGAACGCCGTGCGGAGGAACAAAGAGTGCGAGACGAAAAAGCTGTTCTATGACTACCTTGCCAAGGCGATCCGTCTGGAAGAAGAGCAGTGGAATTGCCGCGATCCGGCAAAACTCGAGAGAATCCTGGCAGATGTTACAGCAATCAAGTTTGAAGCTCTCGACAAACTAGAGCATGAGCAACTTCGAAGTGACCGAGCGTTTTCGTCTTCCTTATGCAATGCGCTAATGTCATCAACAAGATTCAGATGAAGATCCTCGCATACCGCGATGCTCCGCAGGAGCTCGATGTGGAGTGAAGTTGGCTGAGTATCGAATTGGGGCCGGAAGCGAGTCGCACTAGTGACTCAAACTTGTGTGGCGCGCCGCAACGGGGACTGGCTGAATAGAGAATCTTTTGTGGCATCCGGAAAAGAATGTGCGATGCGATAGTGCGCGCTTTTCGGGGAGATAAACGGGGCAGGTAGTCCGGTTGCCACCTAAATGCACGCTGCTTTGCGATTTGACTCACTTTGGCCGGACAGGAAAGGGACCTCCCCAATGCCAGTTTTGGTCAGATGTGCATGCGGAGCGCAGATTCAAGCGTCCGACAACGTGCAAGGTAAGTCGGCCAATTGTCCGAAATGCGGGCAGCCAATCGCGATTCCGCATGGACAATCCGCGGTGAACCCAGCCGGCACCACAAACGCAACGCAGTCACGGATCCCCGTCAAGTGCTCATGCGGGCAGGCCTTTCAAGCAAAGCCAAGTCTGGCCGGCAAGCAGGTGACATGCCCAGCGTGCCACCATCCGCTGCAAGTGCCTTTCAGCAGCGCCTCTGGATCGCCAGCGGGCATGGCAAATCAGACAATGTCGCAGCCGGATGACGAGCCGTTCGGGCTAAACTCGATCCCAACCGCACCAATGGGAGCCGGTGTACCGGTCCAGAATACGCTAGGAGCCCCGCAGCAGATGCCGGCCAGCGGTTTCACGTTCCGGCCGGTAGGCGGCACGACGTCTCCGCCTTCAAGTTCCTACACGCCGCAGAGGAATCAAAAACGGCGTCGGCGATCATCCACAGAGTTCAATTCCGACCCGTTTACAATTGGTGTTGCGATCTTCTGTATTCTGCATGGGTTTGGACGTACGGCGTCGCTGTACGGGATCGCGTTTCTATTTTCCTCGGGCTACATGTTTTCCTTCTTGGGAATTGTTAGCATGTTGACCGCCGCGGCCAGCATCGGGATTGGAGTCGCAGGCATTGGGCTCTTGACCAACCAGTATTGGGCAAAGCAGGTCGGGGGCATCGCAGCCATGGGATACCTTTTGCTGATGGTCGCATCGCTCGTGATCGCCTTCATCGGTTCGGCTCCCTACATCAGTGGCCTGGGAATGCGTTTGTCTTTCTACTGGATTCCTCGGATGCTGTTCGAGGCGATTACACCGGCGTTATTGCTGTACCGTCTTTCGCGAGATGACTAAGACTTCGCAAAGACGGCCGTTTGCAATCATCCATGCGCGAGAAACCGAGCGCTTCGCGTTCTAATGACCAGTGCGATTGCTGTGCGAGCATGCGCTGTCTCCGGCCAGTACTATTTTCAAGACCAGAGACTTTGGTTTGGACAAACTTTAATGATTAGTATCGTGCGACGACACGAACGCGATGCGAAAACCATAGTTGGCTATTATTCGGGTAAGCCTTCGAGAATTAGCTTGGTGGCTTCTCCTAATTCCTGTGACGCGGCGAAGTCCGGCATTTCAATCAGCGCTAGATATATGACGGCCAAGCCAATGAGATTCAATATGTTGCCGACAACAATCGCAGGCAGGCCGCTGAGCCTCTTATTCGCTTTCAATCGGGCTTGCGAGCACGCAGTCCAAGTACCGACGACGACGACGACGAGACCGAGCAAGATTACAGCCAATTGCATCATGTTGTTGTCTCCAGCTTCTTGCCTTCGCTGATCCGCATCACCAGAGAAGCTAGGCCAAAAAGCAAAGCGGCCGACACCGCCAAAGCAGGCCAGATTAGAGAAGGGTTGACGTCGAGGTCGCGCACCAGCAGCAATCTCATGGCATTCAGAAAGTAGTTTCTTTGCCCCAGAAACTCGATCGACCAAATTGCCACACACGTGGCGAAGACTAAGGAATATGCTCCGATTAGGACATGATTCGCCCACGCCTTGCGGAGCAGGCCCCCAGTGCCTCCAACAAAGACAGTCGCTAGAAAGAAAGTCAGCACCAGCGCGACGAGTGCGATGAAAACAAGGACTCCATCGCCAACCTCCCACCCAACCCTAATCCAGTCGTAGAATTGGATGGAAAAATAGGCAGCCCCGACGATTCCATAGAGAGCCGCGAGCGCGAACGCGCATCGCTGCAAAATGCTGCCTGACTGCGAGTCATTTGAATCGTCTATGCTCACGAGTCTCGGCTGCGAACTAGCTTCGGTCTGTTTTTCGCCAGTCGTCTTTTGGCTCTCTTGTTGGTGTTTCTCCCTCGCGGGTCGTTTGTCACGGGTTCGCCGTTTTGCTTTAGGTTTGGCCATACGTGCATCCCTTTGAAGATAAGCGGGCATTCGATATTCGGCCAACGCCCTACAGAGAGCTCCGCGAAACTACTAGAAGTGTGTCGCCAGAAATCTCAAATTCCGCGAGATTTCCTGTTGGACGATTGTCCAAGAGCAGACAACCCAACGCCACCACCAGGATGTGGCCAAGGTGGACCAATCCGCACAATTGCATCTTTGTCGTAGGCATCGTCCCTGCTCAGAAGATTGCGTGTTTCGATTCTCTCGGTCGCCATCTCGGTTTTTAGGGAGTTGACGTGAATGCGAATCACGTGCAGATATGCCCGGTTGAGGACCGGGTCGTGCTGCTGAGTTCGATACTCGGGCGTACGACGTCCGCATGGACCCCATCCGACTCAATCCTGAGTTAGCCCGAGCGGCTGGCGAAGTACGACGGCGGTGGGACCGACTGCTTGATCCCGCAGCACCAGGCAAAACACCAGGTACGCAAGCGGCAGTTCGCGGGCGTGTGCCGGTCAGCGACAACGAGAGTCGGGCTCACCTAACCGAGCGATCGCTCACAGCCGTCAGGGTGCGACGGGCGTGCTGTCCGAGTGGCAGACGTTCGCAGCGAATCAGCAGCGCGGTTTATTGTCGATCGTTGTCGAGATGGTGTTGGGCGATGATGTCATTGAATCAGAACCAGGCAAGGAAGCCGAACAATGAGTACGATTAACCCTGAGTTATTGCAGTTTGCTCGTCATAAGGTGACCAGAGCAAGCGGCAAACAAGCTTTCGTCCCCGCTGGCCCTGCTGGCGGAGATCCTGCTCAAGCGGGTGGACAGGAAGCGATGGCCGGACCCGTCCCTCCTATGCCAGCCATGGGACCGGAACCGGGTGCAGAAGCTGGAGCGCCAACTCCTCCAACCGCTGGTGAGGGAGGCGGCGGAATGTCCGCTCCCGAGGTCCAGACCATGATTCAACAATCCATTCAACAGGCTATGGCCCAAGGCGGTATGGGTGGAAAGCAAGAGAAGATGAAGGTCGATGTGAACCAGGAGGTTTACCAGATCAAGAAGCTTCTCGTGCAGATTGCTACGGAGATGGGATTGTCCATTCCACCCCAGCTTTTACTGGGTGATCCGGCACAAGACCAATCGGTTCCACCACAGGAAGCGGCCCAGGATCCGCTTTCTGCTGCTCATCAGCCTGGTTCGGCTATCGCCCCCATTGAACCCATCCAAGGCGCGTCACCCGGAATGGCCGCCGCAGGTGGTGGAGGGGGTGAAGCTGCCGGGATGCCTGCCAAGGCTGCTGAGCACCATGAGAACGGGGAATCGACATCGCTAGCCAACCAGGCAGGTGGCTTGGCGACACGCTTACGGGCGACAATCCGGGCCGGAGCTGCGTAATAAAGGTTGAGGGTTTCACGATCGGTAAACAGGCTCTCTCACGGGAGGGTCTGTCTACCCTGGTCATCTACGATGCAAATGGAACTCCACGAGCTCCCGCGGATCGACTGACACTCTTACCAGGAACCAGGTATATGACAGACGAAGTCGCATCCAAAGAGACCTGTTGTTAACGGCGCTCGATTAATGCAGCGCAAGGTCTGGTTGGGTTCTCCGTTGGCTGCGGGCTTGTGCCGTAGGATTGGCGGCCCGCCGGCCTATCAAGGGCCAAGGCGCGGTTGCGGTGAAACTGCCCAGTTTATCGTTTAGTGATGATACTGCTCGTGAGCGCCGCGAGCGGGGTTCCAATTCTTGCCTGCCGAAGGTGGCACGACTGGTGCTATCTACCGCGGCCCATGACACATGCTGCTAGCGTTGTCGATTCTCTCGCACTCTGGTGATCAGATCCTACTTTTCGATAAGTTTCAATATCTGCAGGTTGCCTGGTCGTGGCCACACGCATCTCAAAATAACGCAAGCTGTTCCGTGCTACGATTCCAGCAGCTGCGCAAGAGGTTTCTGCCAATCGGTCGGCAAAGTGACCATCCCCTCGTTCTTCATCCAGGTCAAACCGCCTGCATCAAACGCCTGTTGATAGGCCCCGTTCGCAATCCACACCGAGGTGGGTAGTCGGCCTGCAGCCCGCTTTCGATATCCCACGACACCAGCTGCCATTCTGCTCTCGGCAGAGCTGGCCGATTTCCATGATGGCGTCTGAGTGTCCATGCGATTGAATCCAAAGGCCGGTGAAGCATGCGCGTACACACTCCGCCAGCCGTTCAGCAAGCGACATAGGGGACTCCTTTGGGGGTGGGAGGAATATTGAGGGAACTGCCAAGGGGCAGTCCCTCGTGAACTTGACGTGCTTGTCCCGGCGAGAAATCAGCAAATAAGCCGCAGCAATTGGCCAGCCTTGTTGCTGCGAGAAGTGCTGTTGTGAACGGCCGCTAGCGCGCGGCTAACCCGGCCTAACGTGGCCGGTGGACACTACAATCTCACGATGCAAGTCTCTGCCCGCGCTTCTAGCAGGTATTTTGATTACCATTTTCTTGACTAAGTCATACCTGAAGTGACTCGCCTGTCTCGACTCGCGGTTCGCGACAACAACCCTGGAACAGCGGCGCCTGTGGCAGCTTTTCCGCCGAAAGGTGAGTGGTCCCGCTTTAAGTTTTGATCATTGCTACTACCGCAAACCGGGTCGATACTTAGTCCGCTCCCAGAGCTGAGTTAGAGTTCAACCTCACGAGGTCGGCATGGGCGACAAAACTGATTCGACAGCCAGTTCTGTAACACAGATTCTGTCCGCGATGCAAAGCGGCGATTTGCAGGGATCTGAAGACCTGCTACCGCTTGTGTATAAAGAACTGCGCAACCTTGCGGTCAGCAAGATGGCCCACGAAAAGCCCGGCCACACCCTTCAAGCAACCGCGTTGGTTCACGAGGCTTATCTTCGGCTCGTAAATGTCGCCAAGCCTCAGGAATGGAACGGGCGGCGTCATTTCTTCGCTGCGGCGGCTCTCGCCATGCAGCGGATTCTTATTGAGGCTTCCCGTCAAAAGAAGCAACTCAAGCGCGGAGGCCACTTTGACCGTGTTGAATTTTTTGATGTCATTGCTTCTGAACCAGCAGAAAGATTGACCGATCTCAGCGAAGCATTGGAGCACCTTGAGAAGGAGGATCCCGTCGCCGCAAGCGTTGTTCGGCTGCACAGATTTTCGGGATTCACGCATGCAGAGGTCTCCAAGGCATTGGAAATCCCCCCATCCCGTGTACGAGAGAAATGGGATTATGCCCGCGCATGGCTGCGGGACGCTATGAGCGACAATGAATAAGTTTCCAGAATCCGCACGGATTCTCCGCAGTTGCGGCAGCGTTTCTCGCATGGAATTCTGGGCGAGTTATCTCCGGAGGTGCCTGTGTCCTACGATTCCGAACGTGTTCAAAAGCTTTTCGTGCAGGCCGTCGCGCTGCCGAATGATCAACGAGAGACCTTGCTCAGCGAGGCATGTGGCGAAGACACGGAATTGCGCCAGCGGGTCGAAGCGTTGCTGCGCGCCCACGATGCCCCCGACAGTTTGTTGGATGTGGGGCCAGAACAAGCCAACTCAGGAGTGACTGGCGCTGCTCGTGGAAACGCGGCGTCGGCGGGATTCGCCTTCGTGCAATCGGACTTAGAACCAGGATCGGTTATTGCGGGCCGGTATGAGCTCGTTGAAGTAATCGGCTCCGGCGGGATGGGCGAGGTGTGGGTCGCCAAGCAAGTCGATTCGATGAAGCGCAAAGTCGCGCTCAAAGTGATCAAAGCCGGCATGGATTCTAAGGAAATCCTGACGCGGTTCGAATACGAGCGCCAAGCCTTGGCCATCATGAATCATCCAAACATTGCGCGGGTCTTTGACGCTGGACTAACGGATCGCGGCCAGCCGTTTTTTGTGATGGAACTGGTCAACGGCGCGCCGCTGACAAAGTTCTGCGATGAAGCGAAGTTGTCGCTTCCAAAGCGCTTGCAATTGTTCGTCGCCATTTGCCACGCCGTTCAACACGCTCACCACAAAGGTGTCGTTCACCGCGATCTCAAGCCCGCGAACATCTTGGTCACACTATTCGATGGAGAACCGGTTCCCAAAATCATTGATTTTGGCGTGGCGAAAGCCCTTGGGGGGAAGTTGACCGCGGATTCGCTTTCAACACGGTTCGGCTCGATAGTTGGCACGCTTGAATACATGGCGCCGGAACAAGCTGCATTCTCCGGAACTGATGTTGATACTCGCGCAGATATCTACTCTTTGGGCGTTATTCTCTACGAGCTCTTGACGGGCTTGCGACCAATCGACGCCGCACAGCTGAGTGACAAGGCCGTTGACGAAATGTTGCGCGTGATCCGCGAGGATGAGCCATCCAAGCCCAGCACTCGCCTGTCGACTAACGAGTCGCTGCCGACGTGCGCGGCCGTCCGCAACATCGAGCCGCACAGCTTGATTCGCTTGCTGCGCGGCGAGCTTGATTGGATTGTAATGAAATGTCTGGAGAAGGCCCGTGGTCGGCGCTATGACACGGCCAATGAACTTGCGAGAGACATTCAACGTTACCTCGCGGGTGATACTGTGGACGCACGTCCCCCGTCAGCGGCCTATCGCATCTCCAAATTCGTACGCCGAAACAAAGGAGCAACCATAGCTGCAAGTCTGGTTATTCTGACTTTTGTGGCGGGCCTGATCGGCACGTCATTGGGTTGGGCAAAGGCCAGCCGCGAGGAGAAGAGTGCTCTCGCGGAGGCCGCGGCGAAACAGAAGGCCTGGCTGCAAGCGGATGATGAACGACGGATTGCACTGGATGCGATCGTGCAAGCGCTTGCCATTGCCACTCCGGAGTTTGTCCCAGCACAGATTGAGGCCATGACACCGCTTAGCGACTCGCTTCTCGAGCGCGTAACAGCGCGCGCCGGTGACGAAACCAGACCGCTAGGCGAGAGGATCAATATGGCATGTGCGTTGAGCGCCTGGGGGCATGAAGTTGATGCGAGCATTCTGGCAGAAAGCATTCTGGCTGCTGCGCCGGCAATGCTGAAGAACATATCGACGGCTTGCTCTCTCCAGAAAAATGCAGCAACAGTACGAAGCGTGATAGCATCCCAGCTCGACAAAGAGATCAGTGTCGCCGATAGGTTGCGAGTGGCTGTTGTTCTCCTGGACCTTGGCGATTGTTCAGGGATCAACAGTGTCTGCGCGATTACTCCAAGCCAAGAATCACGCTCGACGTTCATTGAATTGTTTCCGGATGCGTGCCTCAACTGGTCGACCGTCGCGCAGCACTTGGTGGTAGGTGATATCTCGAACGAAGCGCTTTCGGCGATTTGCGCATCAATTGGGCATATAAGCCGGGATTCGTTCGAACAGGAAGTCGCATCTGACGTAGTGGCTGCGTTGCGCCGAACTTATACTCATGCCGCAGACGCGGGCGCCCATAGCGCGGCAGGATGGGCTCTGCGACAATGGGGCGAACCTCTGCCCGTATTGACGGCTCAGCGCGAGTCCGCAGATCTTGATTGGTTTGCCCTCGGCGACGGCACAACAATACTGCGGGTCCCATCGGGAAACTTCCCGCCGGGCACGCCGCTGATTGCCGGATTCTTCATGGCGGATCAAGAGGTCTCGGTACGACAATTCGATGCCTTCATTAACGACGCCGACTATCCGGCAACGGAGAAGCCGGAAGCATGGGAGACCTGGCGCGCCTCAACTACTGAGGTCGATCGCGCCGGCGGCTTATGGGGACCGGACAAGCGTCGCTCACCTGATTTGGACTGTCCCATCCAGGGAATCAGCCTCATCGACGCGATCCTTTACTGCAATTGGCTCAGTTTGCGGACGGGACGGACGCCCTGCTATCGCCGTGCCAGCGAGGAAATGACGCTCGATGACTCCCAGGTCCCCGGATGGCTGTGTGATTTTGATGCCAACGGTTTTCGTTTGCCGACTTACTGGGAGTGGCGCAACGCGGCTGCGGCCAGAGCTTTTCCATTTCATTTTGGCGAAAGGCTGGACTTGTCTTCCAAATACGATTGGACAGCTGCAAATTCGGACAGTCACACACACCCTTGCGCGTCCTTGTCTCCAAACGCCTGGGGATTCTTTGATGTGCATGGAAATGTGAGTGAAAGACTATGGACAAAAAGCCCTCGTTTGCCTGGCTTCGCCGTCGGCGGCGGCCATCGGACCATGGATCCGACCAAGTGCGGCTTCGATTCGACGTTGTCCATTTTGCCGGTTGCTAGAAGCGATGACACAGGGTTCCGCATCGCGTGCAATGATCCGTTCAGCTCGGCAGCTTACCAAGAATTATTGTCAGCCCTGAAGACGGAAGTCACAGCGGAACGGCCGACGCAGCGCGCAATACGCGCCTGGGCTACGACGCACGATGAATTTGGAAACAGGCATTCCGCCAACGGAGACTGGGTGCGAGCCCTGGAGGCGTATTCTCAGGCGTTGGCGGCGTTGGAAGAATTTGTGAACGCGAATCGCGATGTGCTCATCGCTAACACCAATCTCAACCCTGAAGAGTATCCAGCCAGGACAACCTATCTCGCCGTCAACCAGAATTTCGGTCCACTCTATCTCAAGCGATCCGCCATTTTGAGCCGACTTGGACGTATTTCCGAAGCGCTCGGCGATCGGGTCAAGGCAGCCGAGCATGCACGCGAAGTCACCGACTCCGACTTGCAGGATATAACGATTCTTGCCTGTGCGACCGCCCGCAATGGAGATGACGCGGCATCCTCGCGAGCGATATTGTTTGTGGAAACGCAGCAGAGCGAGCACCCAACAATCTTGTACAACGCCGCGTGTGCGATGGCAATCTGCGCAGGCGTGGTGGATGATCGCACTATTCGCGATCAATTCTCTAATCGGTCAATTGCCCTTCTCACTGCGGCACTGCTGCATGGATTCAGCGACGCTAACCTGCTGCAGTCAGACGCGGATCTCGACGCGATTCGTGCACTGCCGCGTTTCCAGGAACTTCTGCAGAGTATCGACAAATAGCAGATCTGCGTTGCTCGATCAGAAACGCTCCTCACTGCCTTCCATCTCCAGGAAAGGCACCAATCTGGCGTGGTTTTGCGATCGGTCTCGGCGAGCTCAGCCAAGCCCGGCTGCTTAATTTCTACCGGCATCTGTCTCGAAATCAGTTTTCCGATTTTTCTCAGCAGCGGCGCGCCCAAATCTCGCATGAGTCTATGAGCGGGGAGCCGCGGGCATCTTAGCCCCGAGCGTGACCGTCGCAAACTGAAAGAACAAGGGAGAAAGCCATGTTGGAACAAGTAGTTTCGCGAAAGAGCACGCAGGAGCCCTGTTTCAACGGAAGCAGGGCCCAGAATTCGAGAATCGATGTAGATCCTGCGTTGGCGTCGCCCGTTCGTAGCCGATCGAAACGGCGTTGCATCGTGGTGTCACTGTTGCTCAGCGCCAGCCTGCACGTCACGGTTTTCGCGATCTGCCTGTCCATGACGCAATCGGTTGGTGAATCGGAGCAATCCCGCAGTGGTCATGCGTCTGCGGAGGTTTTTACCGAAGCACAGCTATCGCCTGATCCTGGAGATGAGATCACATGCATTGCCGCGCATCCGGATGGAAAACTGTTGGCGCTCGGTCATCGCGGGCATGTCACTCTTCGCTTTTCCAATTCCCTGGCGGATTGGGATGCGCCGGACATGGTGTTAGCTCTTGCCGACCGGCAAGCAGCGTTGGTTAGCCTCAGCTTTGCATGCGATGGCAATAGGCTAACGGGCGTTTGCGACAACGGAGACGTCGTGGTTTGGGTGCGCAGCAAGGAGTGTTCGCAAATTGATTACACATTCAAAGCCAGTCTGAACTACGACGAACAGTCCGCAAACGCAAAGGGACGTCATTCGTCCGAGTTGGCAAAACAGCACGTTGAACAGCACGCTTGAGAAAGGTGGTTCACATCGTGCTGCTGTTCGGCTGATATGAAGGCGTCGAAATACGAGGGAGATCAATAATGCAAGCAACACGCTCTCATGGAATACGAATCACGTGTCCTGGTTGTGGAAAGCGCTGCCGAGCCCACGACCAGCATTGTGGCAAAACGGTTGCATGCCCGGTTTGTCATACCGAAATCCACATCCCGCCGCTGGCGATGCCCGTATCTGCAACTGACAAGGAGGAGCCTTTGGCCTCAAACTCCGTTGGAGAAACGTCCCAAACCGTTCGAAAGGCTGCATCGCTGCCCGCGATCGCCCCACGAGAATCGAGTGATGAACTGCCGGACTCGGTCGCGTCCCTACTGACAGCTGTCGGACTCCTCCATGTGGTTGGCGCGGTCGCGGGGGTTCCTTCAGCCCAATCTCATTCTCTCGATTGCCGGAGTTGTTTGGGCCGTCCTCTCTATCGCAGTGATCTGCATGCTTTATTCCGCGCTGGCAAAAGGGAGTCGTTTGGCCTGGCAATGGGGGCTGATCGTTACTGCATTTGGAATTGTGGCCAATGGCCTGACGATCGTCATCGTCACCTTTGGTTCCTGGGCTACGGTCTCGCAGGCAGGAATAGCGCAATGGACTGGGGCTGGTGGTCTGGTCGCCGTAATTTCCGTTCCACTTGACGTTGTCCTGATCGTGATCGCGATCAAGATTCGCTCAGCCCTTTTGTCGCCCCAATCCATGCGATTCTTCCGCTTGCAGTGCCCAAACCGCTGCCCGGCACGGAAGCCGGTCGCCGCCGATTCATGTTTCGCACTGCCAAGTGCCGTGCCTGTCAGACGACCTGGTAGAGAATCCGAGGCAAGTCTCTGACAAGCGAGCAAATCAGCATTCGCACCAAAACTTCCATCAAACAGGCTCGTAAGAAAATGACACCACGCAGGTATCGTCGCCGGTTGACCAAATCGAAATCGTGACGTTAACTCGCGAGGTGAAGCGGAGTATCCAGAATGTCGGCAACGCTGACGACATGCAGAAATTTGAAATCGTCGGGTCGATCGTCTCGGTCGCCAAGGACAAGAAATCACTGTCAGTGTCTGTTCCTCGAAACGCATGGACGAAGACCCGCTTGACAATTGCCATCGAAGACGATGTCGCACTGCCATTGTCGGGCTATGTGGACTCGTCGTGCATCTCACCTGGCGACTCAATCGCCGTGAGCGGTTCATGGGCAACAGAAGTGTTTCAACAGCGTGGCTTCCCATTCAAGCGTGTCGATTTCATGAATTTCGTCGCCTCCAAGATGAAGATCACGCTGCAGGGACCGGTTGGCGCGATCAATCGCGATCGACTCAAGAACCAACCGGTTCGTACTCGCGAACGCAGCTTCTCCGAGAGGATCCAGACGTCGCCGATTCGATGATCGCTTAGTGGAGTATTGCTCACTTCGATGAGCTCAACGAGATCGATCGTCGTAAACATCGGCAAGTCGGCAGTCGTACAACGTGAACCTTGGGTTGGGATAGATTCAATGGGCGACCGCCAACAAGTTTCTGTGGACCAGCTCTATTGGCTTCGTCTCCGGTCGAAGATCCATGGGCAGATGCCACGATCGAAAATTGAGGTCGCTTTCGAGTGTCACAAATTAGATGGCCAGCCTGTCGCCGCAATCTCTTCGATTGGTGCAGGTCTGCATGCGAAGACAATGACATCTCTGATTAATCTCCAGGAGTACGATCGCGACATCAAGTACTCGATTGACGCCCCGTCCATGCACTTGCCTGAGTTTGGTAACAACGGAATGGCGACACAATGCGTCTTCGCTGGGGATTTCTCCGAGGAGTTGATTGACAGTGTCAAAGAACTCGGATTGCGAATCAACGTGCAAGCCTCCGGCATCAAGAGTCGCGAAGGCCGCGGCTATGTTGTTGGGGCATCCATCGATCCCTCAAGCGGAGAGCGCGCAAAGCCGTGGCGACAGACGTGCTCAATGCATCAGCGATGGGGCAAGATTAAAGGCTTGATTAGGCAGGTGGCTGTCGTTCGTTGACGTTTGAATGCCATCCGTCTCTCCAGTGTTACCCCGAGCGACTGATCAACGCGAGATTGGCCACTGCACGGCTACGATTTCTCAAATAATCTTCTCCGCCAGTTACTCCTCTGCGTTCATCAAATCACGCAACAGTCCTGGCACCGGCGGGCTGTATTGCGTCGTCCTCAGCGTTGCCACTCCCCATTTTGACTTAAGGTCAAACCGCAGATCAGCGCGATAACCGGCCACCGAGCCGCCGTGACCAACGACATGCGCCTTGTCGCTTTGCTGCATGATGCTGAAGCCCAAACCGTAACCGGTAGCTGGATGCTGAGCGGAAAACACCTGTTCCCGCATTTCCGCGGACAGCAACTCCGAGTCCGACTCGCCCATCATCGCCGCGGCAAACTTGGCCAAGTCGCCGACAGTGGAGTAAATCCCTCCGTTGGGAACTTTGTATCCCCGCCCCAGGTGTTCTCTCGTTGGAATGGTGGCGTCAAGCTTGCCCGTTGTGCGGTCGCGAAGATAACCGACCGCGAGCCGGCGCTTCATCTCCTCGGCTTCAACGATGAACGTGCTGCTACCCATCTCCAAAGGGCGAAATATCTGCGACTCGACCAACGCCATAAACGGCTTGTCCGCCGCTCTTGATCCGGCCAGGCCGAGAATGCCAAAGCCGATATTGGAATACGAATACTCCGTCAACGGCTTTGTCTTGAACGAGGTCTTGGGGATCGATTCGAGGACTTTCTCCTCCCACAGATGGATCGGACCGCTGGCCATCGATTGCGTTGACGTCGGTTCGCGAATCAGCCCTGCCGTGTGGCTGGCTAACATCCGGTAGGTAATTGGCTCCGCATCAGCCGGCAGCTCGGCAAGCTGCGCAAGTTCAGGCAGATGCTCTTGCACGGGACTGTCGAGTTTTAACACGCCTTGTTCCGCAAGCTGGCAAATCAACACCGCGGTAAACGACTTCGAGATCGAGCCGGTGCGGCCAATAGTTTCCGCCGTCGCCGGAATGTTGTTTTCGACATCGGCCATGCCAAACCCGTTTGACCAGACAACATCGTTGCCGTTGAAGACGGCCACCATCACGCAGCCGCCGCCGTCGGCCTCAACGCCTTCCTGGACGGTCGCTGCAAACGCCGCAATGATCTCCTGTGCGCGCGTTCGGTTTTCTGAAGACCCCTGCGCAAACGCCGGCTGACCTATCGATAACACCGGGATCAACACGGCGACAGCCAATACCTTCGCCGCGAAACCAAAGCTGCACGAAGTTGTTCTATTCATTTCATTCAACGCGTGATGAGTCCTTAGTCGACAACCGAACGATCCGCGCCATGCGAGATCACTGTCGTCATTCGCGATTTAGGCAATGACCGATCCAGCGGCGAAAGTGCCAAGAACAATCGGCGCGAAGTGAGTCGGTCGTTCATCGACGCAAGGATACGCTTTGGAACCTCCGCGTGCCACTTCATCGATCCAACTGGACATCAATTCTGCAAGCTGTGTCGTCGACGACTTAACCGACCGCGAGATGAGATTGTGTAATTCCGGCCATTACCGATCACTCGCAGCCATCGGGCCTTGCGGAAGGTTTTGTTCGCCAAGGTTGGCCAGACATCAATGCCAAACGGGGCATTCCGCACTTGCAAATTGGAAATATTACTGCCATGCCCGCCGTAGCTGACTATGCTGACTGCTTTCAGCGCGCATTCCGCTTCCGAAAGCATCGGATGAATATCAATCGAACCCACTTGTCGGTCGTCGGTAGCCTGTTCGTGCTAATGTGTCTCGCCTCGCCGTCGCGGGCCCAGAGTGTGTCAAGTGGACTCGATTCGCGTTTCTACGATACGCTCGAGTGGCGCAACATCGGTCCCGACCGCGGTGGCCGCTCGTTGACAGCAACCGGCAGTCCAGGCAGGCCAAATGAATACTATTTCGGAGCGACTGGTGGCGGTTTGTGGAAGACGGTAGATGGCGGGACGAATTGGGAACCTGTCACAGACGGACAGTTGACCAGTTCTTCAGTTGGAGCAGTTGCCGTTGCTGAAACAAACCCCGACATCGTCTATATCGGCATGGGAGAAGTTCAGCTGCGCGGCAGCATTACTCAGGGCGATGGCGTCTATCGCTCGACCGACGGTGGCAAGTCATGGAGGCACGTTGGACTCGCAGAGACTCAGGCGATCGCGCGAATCCGTATCCACCCGACCGATCCCAACACCGTTTATGTCGCTGCTCTTGGGCATCCGTATGGAGACAACGAGGAGCGTGGCGTGTTCCGCTCAACCGATGGCGGCAACAACTGGGAAAAGATTCTGTACGTCAGCGACAAAGCCGGCGCCGCCGACCTGATCATGGATCGCAACAACCCTAAGGTGCTGTACGCCTCGACTTGGCAAGTGTATCGGAAGGCGTGGAAGATGTGGGGCGGAGGCCCTGATTCCAAACTCTTCAAATCGTTGGATGGTGGCGATACCTGGGTTGAATTAACGCAGAATCCGGGGATGCCCGAGGGGCCGATTGGAAAGATCGGAGTCACAGTTTCGCCTGCCGACTCGCAGCGTGTGTGGGCCATTGTCGAAGCCAACGAAGGAGGCGTCTTCCGGTCCGACGATGGCGGCTGGACGTGGCAGCGAACTAACGATGAACGGAAACTCCGGCAGCGGGCGTTCTACTATTCGCGCATCTATGCCGATCCCTGGGATCGCGATGTGGTTTATTGCCTGAACACTGGGTTTTACAAATCGACCGATGGTGGCCAAACATTCAATACTCAAATCCGCGTGCCCCACGGCGATAACCACGACCTGTGGATTGATCCCAACAACCCATTGCGAATGATCAATGCCAACGATGGTGGTGGAAACGTCAGCATCAATGGTGGCGAAACATGGACAGAGCAAGACTTCCCTACGGCACAGCTTTACCACGTCATGACGACGAGCGATGTGCCTTATCACGTCGCCGGCGCGCAACAGGACAACAGTACTGTGGCTGTTCCCAGCGATGGCTGGGGCAACATGCAGGCAAGAGGACCTAATCACGGCTGGTATTACTCCGTCGGTGGCGGGGAGAGCGGTTGGATTACGCAACACCCAACGGACAAGGACATCTTTTACGCGGGGAGCCAGGGTGCATTACTAACTCGCTATGACCGCAGTACCGGACAGATTCGTGACATCCAGGTCTATCCGAGATTCTTCTCCGGGGAGCCTGCCAGTTCGTTGCCCGAGCGTTGGCAATGGACGTTTCCCATCATGTTTTCGCCTCTCGATCCTTCCCTGATGTACACGTGCTCGCAAAACGTGTGGAAGACAACAGACGATGGAAAAAGCTGGGCGAAGATCAGCCCCGATTTGACATATCACGATCCGGAGACATTGGGAATGTCTGGTGGAGAAATCACCATGGACATGAACGGCCCGGAGATCTACGCGACTGTGTTTGCGCTCGCGCCGTCCTATCATGACAAGAACACCGTCTGGGCTGGATCGGACGACGGAATGATCCACATCACGCGCGATGGCGGCCAAACGTGGACGAACATCACGCCGCCGGACCTCCCGAAGTTCACCCGCGTGAGCATTATTGATGAATCACGACATCAACCCGGGACGGCCTATGTTGCTGCCAACCGATACCAGGTCGATGACCGCGAACCTTACGTCTTCCGCACTCACGACTACGGAATAACTTGGACAAAGATCGTAAGCGGTATCGAGTCCGGACATTTTGCACGCGCCGTCCGGGAAGACCCGATTCGTCCAGGGCTGTTGTTCTTGGCGACCGAACACGGTGTTTATTTCTCTCACAACGACGGCGACCTGTGGCAGCCTTTGCAGCTTAACTTGCCCGATACGCCGATCCGCGATTTGGTCGTCAAAGATGACGATGTTGTTGTCGGCACCCATGGCCGCGGCTTCTGGATTCTGGATGACATCCGTCCGTTGCGGCAGATGAATCAGGAACTCGCTGCAGAAGAGGCAATCCTGTTTGCACCCGCCGACGCCATTCGTGGCGTGTATGACGCAACGTTTCAATACTACCTGGCCAAATCTGCACAATCTGTCACGATAGAAATCCTCGATGCGGATGGAGAAGTCGTGCAAGCTTTCACCGGCGGCGGCGATGGAGCATCCGCAAATGCTCCGGAGTCCAGTTTTCGAGGACGCGGCTCGTCTTCACCGACAGCTGTGCGCGGTCTCAACCGCTTTGCTTGGGACCTCACCTACCCTGGCGCGACGACATTCGACGGCATGATCATTTGGAGTGCGCGCCCTCAGCGGGGGCCCAAAGCACCGCCTGGCAACTATCAGGTGCGACTGATAGTTGGCGACGATGTTCAGATTCATCCGTTTGCGATTCAGATGAACCCAAACCTAAAGGGAGTCACGGCAGAGGATCTGCAACAACAATTTGATCTGGCCATCAAGGTTCGTGATAAGACCAGCGCCGCGAACGAGGCCGTCATCTTGATTCGAAGTCTCCGCCAACAGCTTGGGGATCGTCTGGAACAAGTTGACGACGCCGAATTCAGGCAGACCGCTCAATCCTTCCTGGACAAGACATCTGCGATTGAGCACGAACTGTATCAAGTGAAGAATCGCAGTAATCAGGATCCACTGAACTTCCCGATCAAACTCAACAACCGCCTTGCGTCGCTTCGGCGCAGCGTGGAAAGCGGTGATGCCAGGCCGACGGACGGGGCGCATCAGGTTTTCAAGGAACTGTCAAGCGAACTAGAAATGCAGCTCACCTCACTGCAAGACGCTATCGACACCGAACTTGACCAGTTGAATAAGTTGCTGTCCGCTGAGCAGCTGGCCCCGATACGCGCAGAGGATTAGGCTGGGGCGCAGAAAACGGATAACACTAGCATCCAAGTCACGTTTGAATCATGTGCGCACAGGGGCAAGACCGTCATGTGGCAAGATTCTCCAGCATAAGGACACGCCCACCTTATGCAGCTGGCATCGGTGACCGTACGTCTTTCCTCGCCGGCGACGTTAGCAGTTTTTTTCAAAGTCAAATGCGACATTACCGCGTGCGTACAAGACGCCAGCGTCACCTGCCATTAGCCTCGAAGACAAGGTTGCATGACGCTCCGTGGCGACAGAAAACAACTCGTACTCACGGTGCTGGCCTTGTTCATCTTCAAAAGTTGCATACCAAATGTCGTAGGTCCTAACAAAGCCTGCGTGTCTGGCGTTGCCGCCGCCGATCCTCACTTCTTTTCGTATTTCGACGGCGATGGCGGGGATGGCGACGATGTGAGCTGCCTCATACTTGTAGATTGACGTGATGAGCCTGAACCAACCAATACATGACACGCCGAATGTAATACCGCCGAAGGCAGCGAAGAATCCACTACTACCGAAAGCACCAATCAAAATCGCGGACAAGCCCAATACGGAGATCGCGGATATGATGCCGCCAGTAACATACTTCGCGGTCCTGGGGATTTTCGGGAGACGTGCGAGCCGTTCGGGAGAATAGCGTGTGGCGTATACATGGGAAGCCTTGACCTCTGCGAAAACCTCATCCCGATCGAAATGCTCGGTGTATGTCCATCCTTCGGAAAACGCATTCATGCAGGCCGCTTTCGCTTTTGGCACACCATAGTCACAGTCGAAACCAACACAGTCGCAGGCGCACTCGACGCTCTTGTTTGCGTGTCACCGATTGACATCCTGATTCCGTCTTATGTCGAAATTCTCCCCTCTATTCCCTCAGGCGGCACATCTCTTTATTGTACGACTCTCATCGTGTTCGCTCCAATTCATGTGACGAACTGTCGTTGCCACGATCACGAAGCGTAAGGTCACGCCCTCCTGAGCGCCTAAGCGCCACTTCTATGCTCAGGTCGTGAACACCTGC
>CALJLD010000225.1 GCA_937982665.1 uncultured Planctomycetales bacterium | reverse complement strand
TCTCGACAAAACCGACAACTTCAAACTCTGGCGATGCGGAAACGACGTCCGCCAACTCCGGAGCAAACTTGTTGGTTCCCAAGATCAAGATGCGTTGCATCGGTTTTGCCTCAGCCGGCACAATTCCGTGCGGCAGATTTCCGCGGGTGACATTGTTTCGATTCGTCGCCGTGGCTAACTTCTACTCGCGGTTTGCACAGCGAAACAAGGTCACTCTGCAGATGCCTGCAAAAAAACCTGCGTCGCAGGCATCGATAGCAGCGACATCGTTGGGAGAAACTTTGCCCTAATGCGTTGGCGTCCTCACATTAGCATTGTGTGTGCGGTCCATGATCCGGGCTATGGCGGTGATCTGCCGCGGCGGGCTTCAATCTTTCTGCGAAACATTTGCTATCACGCCAAGGCCGCCGGCGTTTCAACGGAAGTGATCTTTGTTGAGTGGAATCGCCGAGAGAACGCCCAGCGGTGGCGAGACTTGCTGCGACTGCCGGAACAACAGGGCAACGTTTGCGTGCGTGTGATCGAAGTTTCGTCCGAGCACCACGACGCAATTGCGCCATCCAATGCTCCGCCGTTCTTTCAACCAATTGCCAAGAATGTTGGGCTGCGCCGCGCGCGGGGGAGATTCTTGCTTTCCACTGATCCTGACGTGCTCTTTACGCCACAGGTTTTTCAAGCCTTCGCGAAGAAACTACGACGTCGCGCGTTCTACCGGATTGATCGCTATGACGTTGCGGAAGACGTGAACGAATGCGCGAACGTTCCGGAACAGTTGGCGTTTTGCCGACAGCGAATCGCTGGTATTCACACGGACTACGCTTCGACGGAGTTTCCCAAAATAGTATCACTGGACCAGCCAGGCGAAATTGATGAGTGGCTCGCGCCGTTGCGTTTGGCCTATCGCCGCACATTGGCGCTGCCGCGTTTCGCGCACAGGCATCAGGAGCGGCTCACATATCCAGTCGACAAGTTCCATACGAATGCATCTGGGTGCTTCATCCTGATGCATCGGGACGCGTGGAGTGCCATCTGTGGCCATCCAGAGTTTACCACGCGAGGTCATTCGGATTCCGTGACTTGCTGGTCCGCGGTTTCAGCTGGACTGCGACAAGTTGTGCTGCAGCCACCGTGCTACATGTTTCATCAGCCACATGCACGCGGTGAAACTTCGGCCTGGCCACAGACCGACTGGCGACCCTGGTATTTGGAGTTCCAAAAAGCGTGCGCTAAGAGGCGCACGTTGCAGATCAGCGGACCTTCTTGGGGGCTGGCCGGCTCAGATTTTCCTACGTGGCGGTCCGCAAACGGCCAATGGACTTTGGAGAATCCCGCAGCGGTTCAGAGAGCAGCCGCGGCATAGCTCAATTTGATCGCTTCCAAACAAAGTCGATCAGTACTGCTCCGTGATCGGATGGGAATTCTCGCTCGGCAATAGGGATGCTCTCATCCTCCCAAACTTCTGGAAGCACTTTCGCCGCGACCGGTTGCAACGCCCAACCGTCATTTGGTGTTTGCGAGTTCTTCAAGCAAACGCGGTCGATTCGCTCAAAACCTTGCTCTTTGCCGCCCGACGTACGGAACATTGGCGACCAGGTGATGCCGGGATGTTGCACAGGGTTGGGATGCACAGCGCGAAATGTGTCCGTGAATCCAGCCGCATGGACGGCCGTGCTCACCGGCAGTGCCAAAGCTCGTCTTCGCTTGAACACACGCGCTGTGTCCACAGTCCAGTCCAAGTGCGAAGGCGTGTTCCAATCGCCGCCGACAAGCAACGGAACATCAGCCTCGAATTGACCTGTTGTCTTCAAGTGTTCGAGGATCGCCTGGGCTTCCTGCATACGGGTGGAGCGCACGTTCTCGGCGGCCAACAACTCTTCGTCGCTGATGTCCGGGTTGTCTCGCAAATCCGCTGTGATGTACGAGCGGTAATCAATCCAAATGCTATACGCGATCAACTCGCGACCTTGCTCGTCGATCAGCCTGGCCCCCAACCCATGCCAGGCGTCGTGAAAAAATGTCTCCTTCAGTTGCAACGGAGTAAGCACGCACAAGTGAGGGCTTTCGTCCTGATAGGCATTCCAGCCCAACTCCGCGGCCAGCCAGCGGCCCAAAGTCGGTCGATCACCATCAATGTCATAACTCTCCTGCATCAACACGACGTCTGGCTGCACCTCACGAATGATGGCCAACGCTTTTTCCGCACCGCGTTCGACATCATTGGCGCCGTGCAAGACGTTCCAGGAAAGCACGCGGAAGATATCTTGCTCGCTGACTTCTAACGCTTGGGCTTGAACCGCAGAAAACGGTGCAGCGAAGACAAACCAGTAGACAACGACGATCAACAAATACTTCTTCGCCATGGGATTTCCGGAGTGAGTCACGAACCAGGCAATGTTCGACATGCGGATTTCGTCCAGTTATCTTGGTGAACCGTGACCGGGAATGCCAATGCTTCTTGGGCATTTCACAACTACGGCCAAGCGCGCACCGCCATCTGGAAGACTCTTATGACCCGAATTCCAATACTGATATGCGTTGCCACGCTCGTTCTGGTCAGTTTCGCAACTATAGCAATCGCTGCGGACCCGCCGGCTAACCAGCCCAACGTCCTACTCATCGTTGCCGATGACCTCGGCTGGCGCGATTTGAGCTGCGAAGGAAGCACATTCTACGAAACGCCGAATATTGACCGGCTGGCCGCGCGCGGGATGCGTTTCACGCAAGGCTATGCCGCATGCCAGGTTTGCAGTCCGTCTCGGGCCGCAATTCATACCGGTAAGTATCCGGCGCGTGTGAAAATCACCGATTACATTGGCGCTCCGCACGGGACCGCCTGGAAGCGGAATACCAAGCTGTTGCCGGCCTTCTATCGGAACGCTTTGCCGGCTGAAGAAACAACTCTTGCTGAGGTCTTTCGTGCGGCTGGCTACCGCACTTTCTTCGCCGGGAAGTGGCATCTGGGCAGCGTGGGCTCTCACCCTGACGATCATGGATTTGAAATCAACGTCGGTGGCTTCAACCGCGGATCTCCGCCGGGCGGATTCTTCGCGCCGTACAACAATCCCGAATTGACCGATGGACCCCCCGGTGAGCAGCTGCCGTTGCGATTGGCAAACGAGACGGCGAGTTTCTTGGAGAACGTTGGCGATCAGCCGTTCTTGGCATGCCTTTCGTTTTATTCTGTGCACGCGCCGATTCAATCGACCGAGGAGTTGTGGCGAAAGTACCGCGCGAAGGCGGCCGCAATGGACCCGCCTAACAATCGCTTCATCATCGATCGCACAAGTTTGCCTGTACGGCAGGTGCAGGATCATCCTGTCTATGCCGGAATGGTTGAGTCCATGGACGACGCAGTGGGCATCGTCCTGGACATGCTGGAAGCACAAGGCCTGGCGGAGAATACCATCGTGGTATTCACGTCCGACAACGGTGGCGTTTCTTCCGGCGATGGCAAGGCAACCAGCAACCTTCCGCTGCGTGGAGGCAAGGGACGCCAGTGGGAAGGGGGCATTCGCGAACCGTACTACGTCGCCTGGCCGGCGAAGATTCAGCCTGGCACTAGTGATACGCCGGTTTCCGGAATTGATCTCTATCCCACGCTTGTCGATCTGGCAGGGCTGCAGGTTCCGGAGAGTCAAAGAGTGGACGGTGTCAGCCTTGCACCTCTGTTGCAGGGCGAGGAGATCGCCGACCGCCCCTTGATCTGGCACTATCCGCATTACGGCAACCAAGGCGGCGAGCCTTCAGGCATTCTTCGCCGCGGCGAATGGAAGTTGATCCACTACTACGAGGATGGGCGCAACGAGTTGTACAACGTTGCCGATGACCCGGGCGAGCAGAATGACCGCGCGGCCGATGAACAACAACGCACGGCAGCCATGTGGCAAGAGCTGCGAGCCTGGCTGGCCGAGACCGAGGCCGAAATGCCATCGGAGAATCCAAACTTCGATGCCGAGAAGTTCGCCCAGGATTTGGAACGGGACAAGAGAACCCGCATCCGCAATCTGGAACGGCAGCATGCGAGGTTCCTCAACGAGGACTTTGTGCCCAACGGCGGTTGGTGGCAGCAACGCGGCGCCGACGGAGAAGATTAGCCACTCGTACCAACCGGCCGCGTGACATACCCACGTGACATAGCCTCTTGACCATGCGCATCCCATTCGGATCAAGTGCTCTGGGCAAAAAGAAATGCGGCCAGGTGGTGAGTCTGGCCGCTTGCTTCCATCAAAATGTCGTTTCCGCTTCGATCTATCTGCGGAATTCCGCGCCGGCTTCTTCCAGCAATTTGGCGAAGGTCACGCGATCCTCCTCGCTCACATTTACGGTTTCCAGCATCCGCACAAAGTGAGCGATCTCTTCAGGCTGCACCGGATAGCCTACGTTGCCATTGGGTCCGTCCGAGTTGATGACTTCCTGGCCTGCGCCGTCCAAGAAGACCATCCACGGAATTCCTCCGGATGCGCCGCCGCGCAGACGCGCGGCCACTTCCTTACCGCCGTCCATGCGGTCGGTATCGATCTTGATATCGACAAAATACTTGGCGAAAAGTTCCTCATGCGCGGCCATGAAGTCTTCCAGCCGATGACACCAACCGCACCACGGCGCTCCCAAGTGGACGAACGCCGTCTTGCCTTCGGCCTTGGCTTTGGCAATTCCTTCAGTTAGCACTGTTTCCGCACTGAGCGGCGCGGCGGCGTTGGCGGTCAAGAACTCGTTGACCTTGGCGACGTCGTGATGGTCGCCTTCTTCCAGGTCGCTGGTGTTCTGGTTGGTGACAACCTCGCCGTCCGCGCTCAAGACCGTGAGATACGGAACTCCGGCCTCTTTGATCTTGGCGTCATATTTCTCGACCAGGTCGATGTTCTTGTCCCACCGCCCGATGTCGACCATCACAACTTCGTACTCATACGACAGCGTCCGCGAGACCGCACTATCTTCTTCAAACACTTTGTGCAACAGATGACACCAGCCGCACCAGTTGCCGCCGTATTGGATCAACACTCGCTTGTTGTCTTTCTTGGCTTTGACCAAGGCCGCGGCAATATCGGCTTTTGCGTCGGCGGCTTCATCGTAGATCTTGGGCGGACCCTCCTGGGCTTGCTTCTGATCCGTTTGTGTATCTTGGGCGGTCGCCGGAGATGCCAACAGCACGGCGATGAGACCAGCCGTCATTAGGAAGCCGGTCAGCCAACGAGTTCTCAACATGATTGTTCCTTTTCATCGGGTTTCTAACACGACCAGAGATCGCCAATATTGTGCCGCGCCCCCAGTGTCGGTGGCAAACAAAACGTGCCGGGGTCGGGAACGTTGGCGGCAAATCATACGGACGTTGGGAAAAAACGGCCGAAAATGCCGAACCCATTGCACCTTCCACGGGTCTTATCAGCAATTCCACGCGGATTTGCGCTTGAGCATATCACGCCTTGGGCATATCGCGCTTCGCCCCGCTACATTATTATTCTTAGACCACCTTCTCGCTGGTCCTAAGTCAATCGCGGGAAGAACCTCTCTAGGGCCAACCTCGGCCAAATTGCCATACAGAATCCTTTCATGCCTGTTGAACATCCCGAATCGTTTGAACAAATTGCCGTTGAAATCCTGCGAATTGTTAACGGCCCCAACTATCAACCCAAGAAGCCTCGCGGCATCGCCAAATCACTTGGCCTGAGCAAAGACGATGTCCCGCTGGTCCGCCGAGCGGTCAAGCGGCTGGTCAAAGACGGCAAGCTAACGTACGGAGCCAGCCACAAAGTTCGGCCTGCCAGCGCGGTCGATGATGACCGCATCACCGGCATCTTCCGACGCAACCAGGACGGCAACGGTTACGTCCGTCCCACCACTGCCTCGCGCGATGCCGGACGCGACCTGGACATCTTCATCCATCAAAGCAAGGCAGGCGACGCAGCCACCGGCGATCTTGTCTACGTCCGCGTCAAGAAGGAATACTCGCGCCGCGGTAAGCCGGAAGGGCTGATCCTGGACGTCATCGAGCGTGAAACCAATCGCTTTGTCGGTGTCTATTCGGAATCGGCCGGCCAAGGCTTTGTCGAAGTTGACGGCGGCGTCTTCACGCAGCCCATCGCCGTGGGTGATCCCGGCGCCAAGAACGCCAAGCCCAAAGACAAAGTTGTCTTCGAGATGGTCCGCTTCCCTTCGCCCGTTCACGAAGGGGAAGGCGTGATTGTGGACGTCTTGGGGCCACGCGGAGCGCCAGGCGTTGATACGCTTTCCATCATTCACGAATTCCGTTTGCCCGGTAAGTTCGATGACTCCGTGCTGGACGAAGCCCGCGATCAGGCGGAGAAGTTCAGCGAAGCGGAAATGCCAGCGGACCGGCTGGACCTGACCAGCGAAACCATTATCACCATCGATCCGGTTGACGCTCGCGACTTTGACGATGCAATTTCTCTCGAGAGGTTGGACAACGGACATTGGCGCTTAGGTGTGCACATCGCGGACGTGTCGCACTTCATTCCGCCAGGTTCGGCGATGGACATTGCCGCACGCGACCGCGCCACCAGCGTGTATCTGCCGGACAAAGTCATTCCGATGCTTCCGGAGATTCTCTCCAATGGTCTGGCCAGCCTTCAGCCGGATCGCGTCCGCTATGCCAAGTCCGCGTTCATTGAACTCACGCCTGATGGCGCTCGAGTTGGAGTCGACTTTGCCGCCGCGGCCATCAAAAGCAAACGGCGATTCACCTACGAAGAAGTTGATGACTATCTGGCGAATCCCGCTGCCTGGAAGAAAAAGCTGACGCCGGAAGTTCACGGGCTGTTGGGTCGCATGCATGAACTGGCGATGATCCTCCGCAAGCGGAGGCACGCTCGCGGCTCACTGGAATTGGCCCTACCGGAAGTCAAAGTTGACTTAGACCGTGACGGCAAAGTTACCGGCGCCCACATTGAGGAACACACGGAAAGCCATCAGATCATTGAAGAGTTCATGCTGGCCGCCAACGAAGCCGTAGCGGAACGGCTCAGCGACCTGGAGATTCCATTCCTGCGGCGCACCCATTCCGCGCCAGCGCCGCGAAAGCTCAAGGCACTTACGGAGTTCGTCAAGGAGTTGGGCTTCTCGGTTGCGGATCTGCAAAACCGCTTTGAACTGCAAAAGCTGGTGGATGAAGTTCGCGACGCGGCTGAGGAATACGCCGTGCACTATGCTGTGCTGAGGAGTCTGCCCCAAGCGGTTTACAGTCCTGCCGAGGAAGGGCACTTCGCCCTGGCCGCGCCGCACTATTGTCATTTCACCTCGCCCATCCGCCGCTACCCGGACCTGACCGTCCATCGCTTGATCACGCAGTTGATCGCCGGCGAGAAGCCCAAGCCGCAGACGGACAACCTGGAAATCCTGGCGCAGCATTGTTCGGACTTGGAACGTAGGGCGGAGCGAGCGGAGCGCGAACTTTCCAAGGTCAAGCTGCTCACGTACTTTGCCGGGAGGATTGGCGATGAACTCGATGCCATTATCACTGGTGTTGAGAAGTACGGACTGTACGCCCGCGGGACGGAAATCCCCGTGGAAGGGCTGATCCATATCAGTGCTTTGGATGATGATTACTACGATTACGACCGCGCAGCCCACGCGTTGAGCGGTCGTCGCCGCGGCAATCAATTCCGGCTCGGCGATGCCATTCGTGTCCGCATTGTGCGGGTTGACCTGGAACGCCGCGAGCTTGACTTGCGACTGATACGCAAACTCAAAGGTCGCCCTGCCCAACCGGCCGTGCGTAAAGCCGGCAGCAAGTCGCGCGGAACAAAGACGCGCAAGTCAGCCAAACCAAAGAGCGCGAAGAAGCCCGCCCCGCGCAAGGCCAAAAAGAAGAAGACCACGAAGGCCAAGAAGCCGACGAAACGCACAGCCAAAGGAAAGCGGAAGAAGTAGTGATCTCGTCGGGTAGCGCAATCTGATCGCCAAAAAACATCTGCATAGCAAGAGGCAGAGAAAACGCGATGCTACTCGGCCGCGATCAACCGCAACAAATCGCCAATTGTTCGATGGGCTTCAATCGGGTGTCGCAGCGGCTGGCTCTTGCGAACGCGATAACGGTTCTGTCGGCCCACGCGTTCTCGCTTGATAAAGCCGCATTCCTCCAAGTCTTGAATGATCCGCTGCACAGCTCGTTCCGTAATCCCAACACAAGCGGCCACTTGTCGCAGAACAATCTCCGGATTGGAATCCAACCCGGCCAGCACGTGGGCGTGATTGGTTAGAAAAGTCCAGCGCGAGGCATGCTCGGCAGACGCGTTTCCAATCGTTTGGGTTTGGCGAGCGTTCTTTTTAGCAGGCGATTTCTTCATCAGGGCCGTCCAAGCCACAGTGATTACAAGCGGAGCATCGTTTGGCGGGCTGACAGCAACATTCAAACTGCCCCAATCCTACCCGATTTATTCACAAATGCGATAGTATTTACGCGATAATATATTGACGAAATATTTGTCGTATAATAACATTCGCATGAACGCGTTGCGGCCGCAGCTTGCCGCAACACCAAACAACGCCCCGCAAACATAGCCGGAGCTCCCCATGGAAAAGATCATCCGCGGCGTACACACATATCAGGAAGACGTCTTTGGAACACAGCAGGAGTTGTTCGAGCGGCTTTCCCATGGCCAAAACCCGGACGTGCTGTTCATCACTTGCAGCGATTCCCGGATCGATCCCAGTCTTGTCACGCAGGCAGAGCCGGGCGATCTGTTTGTGCTCCGCAATGCTGGCAACATGATCCCGCCGTATGGGGCTTCCAACGGTGGCGAGGCCGCCGCGGTGGAGTTTGCCGTCACGGGGCTTGGAGTTTCTGACATCGTCGTCTGCGGTCATTCACAATGTGGAGCGGTCGCGGGGCTGTTGAACCCGCAAAAGTTGGAGAAGTTGCCCACCGTCGCACAGTGGCTCAAACACGCTTCGACGACGAAGCAGATTGTCGAAGACAAGTACGCGGACGTGTCCGGCGACGAGTTGATGACAGCTGCCATCAAAGAGAATGTTCTCGTACAGTTGGACAACCTTCGCACGCACCCGTCTGTCGCATCCAAGTTGGCGCAAGGTGTGCTTAACCTGCACGCGTGGGTTTATACGTTTGAGGATGGTCGCATCTATGCGTACGATCCCGATGAAAAGCGATTCGCTGCGCTGGATTCGTCTGGAAAGAAGTAATCTCCCGGTTCGTAAGTCCACCGCACCTGCCGTCGAAAAAGGGCGGATGGCCAAGGCTGGACTGCGCCTGCACCGCGGCAGCCGACCCAAACTCAAGCGAGTTAATTGACCTTCTCGCGCACGCACCCTAGCGAGCATTGTTCCCAAATTGCATTTGATTTGAACCCAGGCAGGACTCGTGATTGTCAAGAAAGAACGAACCTGGCTGCAGAAGCTGTTTGCCCTGCAGGGCACGAGTTTGAAGCGAACTTCGCCGCGAATCTTGCTGATCACTGCTGCGCCGAATGGGCGAGCGCATCCGCTGGGCATGGCGGCTGGGATGGATTGACCGCTACCACTTGGCCATCTTGGAAGACAGCCTGACCACAATGACTGACATCCAAGGCGCGTGCGAACGCATCAAGAACACGCCGATTCCGTTCGCCTATACCATCCTCGTCCACCGAATCATCGCGTTCTATTGCTTCACTTTGCCCTTTGGCATTCTAAGTTCAGTCGGAGTCCTCACGCCTGTCGTGGTCTTCTTGATCTCGCACGCTTTCCTGGGGCTGGAAGAAATCGGCGATGAAATCGAGGACCCATTTGGCACGGCGGATGAGCAGCTTCCTTTAACCGCTCTTTGCCGCACCATCGAAGTCAATCTTCGGCAACATCTGGATGAGTCGCCGGTACCGGAACTTCTGCAGCCGGTGGATGGTGTGCTGGTTTAAGCAGTGCCCGTTCGTATGTACAACAAGCCAGCAAGCATCGTCGCATTGCAACTAAAAGCATCAATTGCCGTGCGTCGTTATGCATCGCTCTCTTTTCGGACTGTCACAAACCGCTCCGGCGGAAGCACCAGTGACGTGATGCGAATGCCGAACTTGTCGCCAACTTTGACGGCTTCGCCCCGGGCAATGCGATGCTCGGCCGCTTCCACATCCAACAAGTCTTCGCAAAACTTGTCGAATTGAATCAAGCTGCCTGGCGCAATCTCCAAGATGTTCTTCACCTGCAACTTTTTTCGCGCCAGCGAAACCATCACCGGCAGCTTGATTTGCATCAAGCTATGGCCGAAATCCGGCGCGGCGCCAGGACTCGATGAGACAGGCGCCGGCGAACTCGCTTCCGCCTGACCGACAAGTTCTTCGTCAGCGAAGTCATCCTCGCCAACTCCTGCCGCCACAAAATCTTCCGCCGTAGGGACGCTCTCCGGTGGCGGTTCCGTGAACAGCAAAATCAGGTGGGCGAGCGGAAAGACCAACAGGGCCTTGTGAGTTGCGTCGCCAAACTGCACGGCCAGGTCCACACACGCCGCCTCGTCCTGCAAGGATGAAGCCACGTACGCGGCATCTTCCGGCACCGTCAACTGGACGGACGTCGAATTGAAGTGCTCATTGAGCACCTCGCTTTGAAACTTGTCGCCAAGCGTTCGCCAGGCCTTATCCGCGGCGGCTGCCTCGGGACTGGCGATCAATGACTTTGGCAACGCCAAGACCAAGCCGGTGGCCGATGTCAAAAAGCCAACGGCCAGCGCAGTTTCGTTGAGTTCCTCGCGCCATGCGTCATCTTCGCGAACGCTGACCTCACCGATTGTGCAATCACCGCCCAAAGCCGCAGTCAGCAGCGACGCCAACTCGTCCTGCTTGGCAGTCAGGGCTTCGCAAATGGGTTGGGCGAGTTGTGGTCCCAGGGCATCCATGCCGGCGCTCTTGGTCGTCCTTCGAGGTTGTGCACCAATGCGGCAAGAAGTACCGCAGATGGTTTATCGGCACATCGCCCCATGAACTCTTTGCCCAACCCGCACACTCGCTTGCCAGCAGCGCAAGCACGGCTTGGTGAAGTTACCGGCAATGACGACTCGCTTTGATTGTCACCGCACGGTTTCGCCCAACTCGCTTTCAAGCGATGACGCCAAGGGAAGACACAGCCTTCGCACGGCCGCCAACACCCGATCCGCATCGCCAGAGCGTTCAATGCAAAAGCAAACCGCTTCGGCGGCGGACTGTGTTTCCGAATCGCCAGCGGCGCGGCTCAACCGCGCCAGCGCGGACGAAACACGATGGGCATAGACCCAATCCTGCTTCGCCGCGGCGATCGTCAATTCGTTGAGGTGCGAACGCAGCAAAGACGCCAATCGCGCCATCTTGCTCGTGCTGCGCTCCAAACCTTGACTCATTTGGCCAAGGTTGGGCAGGTGCGGACGGGGTGGTGGCGCCATGATTGCCAAAACTCCAGCTGATTCTCGGTTGCGCAGCACCCCCCTCACAGCGCCTAGGCCGCTTTGCGGCGAGTGCCTTCTCCGTGTTGTTTGCGGTATCGCAGCAATTGTTGCAGCACGCGAATTACGATCGTCTCACAAGCAAGGCTCTCCACGGCTTGCCACTGCCAGGGGCCAAGCTTGTCCGCCTTGGCGTTCGTTTGGCTACGCTGCATTTCTGCCCGGACAATCCGATTGCTATGCGCCCGGAAATAGCCGCGAGCTTCGGCCAGCGAGAAATGTCTGGCTTTGACGCCGGCTTCTTCCCAAACACGATCCGTCAGGCGGTCCGCCAACTCATCGGCAATTCGTTGAGCTTTGCGAGCGCCGCGAAACGAAACGAGCGATTCAAACAGGCTCATGGGCATCCTTTCCGCGAAAAAGGGTGGCCTGCCAACTGGGTTTTGGCCGGCGGACACCTTTTTGAACTTTTCAAACTTGGGCCAGTCCATGACCGCAATCTCCGCAATATGCATCGAGTACGGTGGCCGCGTAACCTTAGTCAAGTTTTCCAGTTCGGCAGGTGTTGGCGACACTTTCCCCGCGCCACGGCCCTGGCGGAAAGTCGCTAACTCGACGTGCGGAGCCAAGATGCGGAATTCCCTTCCAGACCAAAGCCAGAAACTCCGATTGTAGGTTAGGCGCCGGTTAGGCAATGCTTTTCGTCCGGATCGCAGGAAAGCCAAGGATCAAGTGATAAGTGCATCGCAAGTGCGAAAGCACCGAACGAGACTGAACCGCTCCCCAGTATTTTGCCTGAACCGCGAACAGCGATCATGTGTCAGACAAGTCTGATGCGATGTTCCGCAACCCGACAAACTCACCCCAACCGGCAGGCTTGACCACCTTCCGCGGTTTTCATAATTTCTAAGGCAGCATACGTTGGCGCCGTAGCCAAGTGGTAAGGCGGCGGATTGCAAATCCGCTATTCGCCGGTTCGAATCCGGCCGGCGCCTCTTGAGGATTGAGATTTGCCGATGGCTGGCGAGTGCCTTCGCCTTTCCGCTCCCGCGTTGATCGCCATCGCACATTCGCCCAACATGCGGCGCGAATCACTCTGTGCGAGCAGCGAAAGCTCGTCGCGACGTCCCGCCGCTAGAAGCTGAACGCCTGAACTTCAGGCCGTAGTTGGTAGAACGCGGCGCGGCCTTCTTCCGTGATGCCTTCATTGGTGCCCAGGATCAACAGCTGCAGGTTGGGCAGTTCGGCCAGTTGCAGCAAACCGGCATCCGTGAGCTGTGTGCCGTTGAAGTCAATCTCTTTGAGTCGCTGCAGCTGCACGATCAGCGGGACCCATTCGTCGCCAACATTGGTTCGTGCGAGAGACAAGCTTTCCAGCCGCGGCAGCGAGAGCGACTCCGGCGGTTGCCCTCCAACAATCGTGTCATCCAACATCAAATTCCGCAGGTCGGGCAAGGAATGCAACTCTTGCAAGACCGCGCTGGTGACATGTGTGCCGGAAAGATTAAGCGTCCGCAACTTCGGCAACTGCGAGATCACACTCACGCCGGCATCAGTAACAACCGTGCCAGTCAGAATCAGAATCTCCAGCTGCTCCAAGTGAACCAGCGAATCCATGCCGTCATCCGTGATGGCGGAACTGCTGAGGTTCAACCTCTGCAAGCTTGTCACGTTTTGCAAATGACAAAGCCCTGCGTCGGTGACGGATTGCCCTCGCGCGTCCAGGAACTGAATGCTGGCCAGCTGGGGCACGAACTGCAGATTGTGATCACCATTGATCGGATAAGAGCGCAAGCCGCGCCTGGATTGCTGCAAGTCGCCAACAACGGCGCCGTTGATTTGCAGGTGCGGGTTCTCCCCCAAAAGGTTGGTATACCAATTGCCGGGAAAGGGATCACCTTCACGAACAATACCACGCGCCGCCGGTTGAAAGCTCTCGGCATAACTCACGCCACCGCCGCCAGCGAGTATCGACTCGACCGCCAGTCTTTGTTCGCGGGCCAGACTCACCCGATAGTTGATCCAGGCGAAGCCTGCGGCCACCAGCGCGAAGATGATCAGCAGGGCGCGAAGAGAAAAGCGAAACCGGCGTCCAGGCTTTGACTTCCGTGTTGCATGGGACATGAGAGCTGCCGTAACGGTGAGATGAGCCGGCGGCCAATTGTGGCGACGACGCGATATCGCCGCAGGAGGGGCGAGCAAATCATCGCGATGGTTCGGGAATCTTTGATGAATGCGAAGTGAAGATTCCGCGTGCGGGTGCCTCAGAATATCCCGTCGATAAAACGGTTGACTTCGATCACGACATTCGGCAGAGCCTCGCGTATGGTTTGCCTGTGTTCTTCCGTGATTTCGGGATCGTCGATCTTGATATGATCAAGACCACGCAGCTTCGACATGCAACCCAAAATGTCTCTTGCACTTGGACTGGCTGAGCGCTCGTCCCGAGCCTTCGCTTTGTTAAAGAAACAAAGAATCGCGCGGCTAGTGAATTCTTCGATTGCGAAATCATCTTTGGCAGTTACAACGCTAGCCATTTTCGCAAACTCCGCCCAATTAGGTCCTGCCCGCCCGTAAATGCGAACTTGCGTCACTCGCAATCGTGGATCTTCGCCAAAGAGCTGCGTCCACCACGTCGGTGACGGCAGCTGACCCCGCGTCTCTTCGTCCCATTGCGAAAGTGTTGTCGAACCGTTGAAAGTGACTTCGCCGCCGTAGGCGAGAATCGCCTCGACTGCCAGTCGCTGCTCCCGGGCAACTTTCACTTCATGGCCCAGCCAGGCAAAGAAGACGGCCGCCAATACTACGAGCGCGCACAATGCCCGCAAAGAGAATCGCAAGCCAAATCTTGGCCGAAGGTTCTTCATACAAGGGTTTGTGGAGCGACTGTTTCGACAATATGCGAGCCAGGCAAGCATAAACGAGCATAGCATCGCCGTGGCGTAACCGCGAAAAAACCGGCTTCCACAACCCTCGTCACAACTCCCGGCTCAGGTTGCTTGCCAAAGTTTGCGACCAATGCCAAGCTAACCCAACTTCTTACCCAGCGGCGTAACTATCCCAAGTAGTCACTGACTTGCAAAAAACACATCCATGAGCGCAACAACCTTCCCTCGCCCCAGGGCCGCGGAATTCGCCGAATATTACGGCCTGTACATCAACCGAGTTCCTGATGGCGATATCCTGCAGCATCTTCACGAGCAGAAACACGCAATTGCGGAATGCCTAGGGCAGGTGACCGCGGATCAGGCTGGCGTGCCGCACCCGCCGCGGACGTGGACAATCAAGCAAGTCCTTGGGCACATGATTGATGTCGAGAAGATATTCGGCTATCGCGCTCACCGCTTTGCGGTCAATGACTTGCGACCAATTCTCGGCATGGACCAAAACGTCTACGTGGACGGCCTCAACTACCACGATGTCACGCTTCCGGAATTGACGGAAGAACTCCTGTTACATCGCAGGGCGAACCTGGCGTTCCTACGGCGAATCCCCGACAAAGCCTGGAATTACGTCGGCGTGGCCGATGGCAACAGCCTATCCGTCCGGGCGATCGCCTATTGCCTGGTGGGCCACGTCACGCATCACCTGGAGATCATCAAAGAGCGGGTCGCCTGAGTGCTAGCGGCGTTTCTCCGGTGGCCGGGGCTGGACCGGAGGGAAGCCCCGGAGCGCGACGCCTTCGGAAACTTGGGCTTCCTTTGCTTACTCCGTCCAGCCTCGGCCACCAATCCAGAACGCGAACTCGAAAAGCGTTCTAGCGGCGTTGGGGCCAGCTGAAACACACGAAGAGGGCGTTAAAGCGCCGGAATGGGGCATGCCGAAAATCGCTTCGCCCCGTCGTTTTTGGGCCAATCACACGCAAATATCCGATTCTTCCAAATTTTCTGAAACGGATGGGGAGGGACTCCGCTTGGAACCTTGTTGCAGCCTTGAGCTGGTGTACCTGCAAGATTCTTCAATCCTGAGCTGGAGTTCAAAATGCGTTCTTCCATCAACCGAATTCGTCTGATTGCCCTGATCCTGATCGCCGTCGCCGGAACCATGACGGCTTCTGCCGCTAACGCACAACGGCCGGAAACCCGACCCTACTTCGACGGCTACTCCGGCTTCGGCAACCTGATCAACTTCTCCGGTCGCATGGCTGAGTTCTATCCGGAAAGCGCAGATGGCAAATACGGGGCCTGGCTGATTAACGGGACCGGCGGCCGCGATCGCATCGTCGTCTACACAACCAACGCGTGGCACGTTCGCAAGCAAACGGGCTGGAAGATCAAAGGCACCTTTGAATCACTGAATAGCCTGAGCTGGCTGGGCGTCGACTTCACCGACTCAACTGGCAAGCTGATTTACACCAACTTCATTCCCAAGGCGCAAGTTAACTATATCGTCGTGGATTCCAAGGCCGGCAATGACACCATTGTGATTTCCACGGATGTCGATGCCTGGATCGAGACAGGTTCCGGCGAAGACTTTGTGAGTGGAGGAGACGGCAACGACTACATCGAAAACACAAGCGGCTTTGGCGACATCCGAGGTCGCGGCGGGAATGACACACTCGTCGGCAACATCGTTGACATCTACAACAAGCCATCAGGCGGACTGCTCGCACCGCGGACCTTCATGTACGGCGGAATCGGTACTGACACCTACATCTACAACGGACAGGACTGGATTGAAGACACCGTCAACGGTGATCGCATCAACTACGCTTGGGACGGATGGGTCACGCCAGCGGAGCTTACTTGGGGGACCGGACGTTACAAAGGCATGAACCAAGTGACCATGGACGAAGACTTCTTGTTCGAATACGCAGTCGACGACTTCGGCCCGGCCTACTAAGTCCAGATTGACGTGTCCGACTACTTGGATTCCGCCAGGTACGGACTCAAGACCTTAAGCATCAGTTCCTCATCAAAACGAACCTCATCCGCAGCCAGGTTCATGCAGGCGGCAACACCAATCCGCTCTTTTGGATAGAGCAGCACAAACGCCCTCCCACCCGCAGCAGAACCACCATGATGAATGAGCGTTCGCCCTGAAGAGTCTTTTGCAATCCGCCAACCCAGCCCAACGCCGGTCTTTTGACCGGCGTTTGTGCTTTGCGCCTGCAACATCATCGCCAAGGTCTCCGCAGAGACGAGCCGATTGTCCGCAACGGCTCCCAGGAATTTCGCGAGATCGACCGGTGTGGAAATCAAACCGCCACCGGCCAGCTTCCAACTGTTGTCAACATGCGGAACAATGATCTCCTGACCTTGATAGATGGCGTACGGAACGGCCAGCTCGCCAGAAAACTCCTCATTGTGTTCCGCAAAAGTGTGCCGCATTTCCGCTGGCTTAAGAATGCGCTCGCGCAGAACCTCCGCCATGCTCTGCTCGGAGGCGGATTCCAGCGCGGCGCCCAATACGGTAAAGGCGTGCGTCGAATAGAAATACGCGTCACCTGGATCATGCACAAGCGGATCGCTGGCAAAGAGTTTCAGCGCCGCGGCTTGATTATCAAAGTGATCCGCAATCAGGATTTCTTGCTGAATTCGCTCAGGATCATAATGACGAATTCCCGAGAGGTGACCTGCGATCTGCCGAGGCGTGATGGGTGCCAGGTGAGCGGGGATGTCTGGCAGATACTGCTTGATCGGCTTATCGAGATCGAACTTATTGTGTTCCGCCATGGCGGCAGCTGCCGTTGCGGTCATGACTTTGGTGACGCTGCCAATGCGGAACATCGTCTCACTGGTCACCGGCAACTTCTGCTGCTTGTCTCGTTCGCCCCACTGCTCTGACCAGACAATCTCACTGTCCTGCCAAACGGCGATGGCAAATCCGACATCGCCGGCGGTATCCAGAAATTGTTTGACGGCGGCTTGCGCTTGTTCTTGCGGTGGGATTGTCTGCTGCCCAAGAGTCGACTCAGGCGCTAGGGCTACAAAGACAACAGTCAGCAAGAGAGCAACGCACAGCGAGAGCCTGGTTCCTGAATGCATGGCACTTGTCACTTTCCGATGAAGATGCTTTAATATAACTAGAACTTATATTCTAGTTCATGCGATCCGGCCAGTCAAACAAATACTGCCAGGCAAACACCGTCAATCTCATGCCGCGACTCAAGCCTTCGCTCAACATCCGTAAAGGACAGTCAACTCACCGCGCGCCGCAACAAGCCCGGACGCGAGAGAGATTTGAGCAGATCCTGGATGCGACCGAGGAACTCCTGGAGACACGTTTCTTCGAGGACATCTCCGTCCAGGACATTGTCAAAGCCGCGGAAGTGTCGACGGGGTCGTTCTATGCGAGATTCAAGTCCAAGAATGATGTTCTGCGCGAACTCTATCGCCGCTATCGAGAGGACTTAAGTCAAGTCGACGAACAGGCGGTGGCCGAGCAAACGAGCGACATGACGCTGTCCGAACTCATCCACTTCATGGTTGAGCGGGGCGTTGAGCGCATGGAGAACCGCCGTGGCCTGATTCGCACAATTGCCTTGCACATGCGGCAAACTCCCGACGCGACGAGCGACCGGGAGCGAGCAACAGCGAAGCACGCTCGCGACGTGGCGGTGAAGATTCTCATGCGGAAGCGAAAGGAAATCTGCCATCCCAAGCCGGAGGAAGCCGCCCGGCTGATTGTCTTTACGCTGGCCGCCGCTTGCCGGGAGTTTGTGCTTTTCAACTACACTGCGCATGCGAGTCAGTTGCGAATCCGACGCAGCCGTTTCATCAGCGAAATGGCGGAGATGATGCGGAAGTTCCTCATGTGCCCGCACGAGTGAGGCGGCAACTTTCGTTGACGAACTCACGAGATCAATCGACGCAGTCCCCAAAATCAAACGCCACCTGCGGAACATCCTGGCGTTCCGCAAGTGGCGTTCTTTATTGCACCTTGGCTTATGCCGCGGTTATGCGTGAGATTGCGGCTGATCTCCCTTCAGCCATTTTGTCTCCCCCTCCCTGGGAGACGCCCGACGGCGGTGCAAGTGGCGAGTTCCGCCGCCGGGCCCATGCCTCACGCAGCCGGCGCGTTGGGAAAGAAGGCCTCGAAATCTTCTTCCCCGACGCCGGTTAGACCATCAATTCTCCTCCCTGAGTTTCCGCAGCCATAACGGTCAGACGCGGTCCCTGCGCCTGGCGATGAAGGTGCAACATTTCGGCGAGACGAACAAACGGACGACGGAAGCCGGTGAGCACAAGCCCACACAGCACAAAAGACAATCCACACAGAAAGATCACGGCCAACGGGCGGTCATAGGTTTGGCGGACGAAGATTCCTCCGGTGCCCGGCTCCGGGCGAAGTTCCGGGCTTTGCGGCAAACCGTATTGGTCAGCGAGTTGCTTGATCTGCACGAGATGCACAAGCGGGATACCTTGCTCGGCAAAGCGCGTCATCACGGAGTCGATCGCCAGCGCCTCGGCGTCTGGTGTTTCGTTCATGCCGGGATCGTAAAGGTGTTTTCCCTCAGTCCTGCCGACGGAAGAAGCGCCGCCGCCGACATTGATGTAGGCTTTGTACTTACCGCCATGAGATTCGCGCTCGTAGATGTTCATCCGCTTGCTGATCGCTTCGTCGAGTGAATCCGATTCGAGCTTGGACAACTCATTGCGATCCAGCGCCGCGGTGATGAGTTCGATGGACTGATCGGACATTCCGAGCCCTCGGTCTTCATAGCCACCATACGATGCGGCGACTGAGCGGAAGGAAACGAGCCCCGATTCAAAAAGTTCACGTTCCATGTCCACCCACATCAAGTCCGGGATGTTCGCTCCAAACTGGGAAGCCGCCGCGCTCGAAATCACAACGGGCCGGGCTCCCAAAGTCTCCAAAGCCGCGAACACACAAACATTCAACGCGGGAAAAGATCCTGAGCAACCCACGGCGACGAGATCACCTTCAGCGACGCCGGAGTCTTGCAGCATCTCAACAACAACAGCGGCGAAGTTGGGATTGACGGAAGTTTGCTTCGCGCCCAAATGCCCAGGCACGCTGGTGACCAAAGACATGCTCTGGCCAATCATCCCGGTCTCCCCGGGATCGAACTCGGTAACGATGTCATGACCGCGGCGCAGCCGTTCGGCTTTGATGAGGTCCATGCCCACGGCAGCCAGGCGCGATGCCTCGAGCTTGGCTTCGCGTTGGCCGGCGACTTGTTGATCAGGAGCCAGTTCCAGCACGGTCATCGCCCCGATGGCGGCAACTGTCAGCCAAACCAGCGCCGTGCGGGAAATCTTGCGAGGTCTCCAGTAGATATTCTTCATTGTGCGATGACCTCCAAGCCGATGGCGATCAACACCAGCCGCACAGCGACAGCGGATGTAATCACGGGACACAAGGTTTCAACCGTTCCTTGCCGATCCATCCACACGGCAATCAGTCCGGGGATGATGTAACCGATCACGTTGAACAGCGGTTCGCTGGTCGCGGTGCTGGCCTCGGGAACAAGCGTCATTGCCGCGGAGCGGAACAATGCTCCCACGCAGAAGCCCACAATCACGCAGATGACAATTCGCCTTCTGCCGTAGATGATCGCGCCTTTGGAGATCAGCCGCACCAGGCCGAAAGTCACCAATGCGGCCAACAATGTTCCCAAGATCCAAAGCGGACGGTTGAGATTGATTGCGAGGTAGCCGGGCACAATCATCCCGCCTGCTGCCAGGCCAAAAGTTTCCGAAAAGATCAGGCTGACGACCAGGCCAACGGCAATCGCCAGGGTGGTGACGTCCATGTCCATCAGGCGGCCTCCTGAACTTTGAGTGTTGTGGCTTGCCGCGGCACATCCCGCTGGCGGAAGAAGTCGAGCAATTCCAGGCCTGGGCCGGAGATGTTCCCCATCCCCATCGCCAGCGCGGAGCGCCCGCTCACATGGCCGAGCTTTTCATACAAAGCGCCCGCTGGCATGCGTTCCGCACACGTCAGCCGCTTGCGATCCATGCCTTTGGTGATTGCACGCCGGGCGAAAGCGTCCGTCGCGCTGCCGATGACCATATAGTGATCGGCCGGCTTCCATCGCAGACAGGCATCAGCGAGTTGCACGGAGCGATCCGTGCGGTCCGCCCGACAGTTCACCACGGCGATGCGGCGATCAACACCGTGGAACCGATCAACGACCATGTTCCAGTTGTGACCGGTTGATTCCGGATCATTGGCGGCGAAGCCGTTGACGAAGATGATCTTCTGTTGCGATTCGTCGACTTCGTACAGGTTCATCGCACCAGGGTCTGGCGTGGCTTGCCACATTCCCTGCAATGCCACCTGGCGATCAATTCCCAACTCGCAGCAGACACGCAACGCCAGCGCGATGTTCTCGGGGTGTTCGATATAGCGGAACTGTTGCACCTCGTCCCAAGTGACGTTGGCGATCTCTTCATCGCCGACAGGCACGAGCTTAGTCTTGCGGTCTTTGGCCGCTCGGTTAAAGACGTCCAGGCATCGTTGTTCCGTTGTATACATGCGGCCCTTGATGGGCATGGTGCCGCATAGCGCTTTGGCAACATCGCGAACTGTTGGCCCCATCACGTCCAGGTGATCCGCACGAGCGTTGGTAATAACGCCATGCGTGGCTTGCACGAGCTTCAGTTCGCACAAAGATTGCAGAACCGGTTGCACGGCCATGCACTCGATCACCAACGCTTCCGCGCCATTGGCGACTGCCGCCTTCACGACGCGCTTTTGCTCGATGATGTTGGCTCGTGCCGGGCGAAAGATGGGGAACTCTTGCGCGTCGGGCATAATCATTCGCGCGAGTGTGCCAGTGGTTTTCGCACAGGTGCGAATCCCGCCAGCCCGCATGCCTGCGGCAATCAAGCGTGTGACGCTGGACTTTCCGCGGGTGCCGTTGACATGAATGCGGATGGGAATGTGCCGCAAGTTGTTGCGGTGCTGCCAGGACTCTAAGAATCCCAGCGAAGCCAGCGCGGCAGCGCCGCCGGCAAGGAGCAATGTTCCGTCCATGGGACGCTCCTGAACAAAAGGTTTCCATACTCTTTGGGGGAAGCAAGCTGTTGCCTGCTGATAGACACTTTGGCAACTTGCGTGCCGATGGACACGAAGCTGGCGCGAACTTTCCATAGCTTGCCGCGCGCGCAGCACGCGATTCGTTGTAACCGTCACAGCTTCACGCTCGATTACCAACTTGCGCGTGCTTGCTCCCCAGTCATGGCAGTCATGCGCAGTCGACGTTGCGCGAAAACGGTTCGCCGCGTTGCAAATTTTTGCAATTGCGAAAGCGATCTTACAAATCCAAAAAAATGGCGCTCAAGTGTGGGGAAATTGCCCTTGCTGAGTCCTCGCATCTGCCACCGCGGCTTTTCCACACGATGCAGTGCGGCTATACTTCGCGCCAACCAAACAAATCCAAATTCTTCCAAGATTGACTCAAGTTATGGCTGACTGGATTGAGGCTGGACAGAAAGCCCCGGCATTTACCTTAACAGCAGACTCTGGCGAAGAAGTGAAGCTCAGCGACTACAAAGGCAAGCCGGTCGTGCTCTATTTCTATCCCCGCGATGATACGCCTGGCTGTACTCGCGAAGCGTGTGCTTTTCGTGATGCAGCCAAGGAACTCAAGCAGCTGGGTGCGGTGGTGCTGGGCGTTAGTCCGGATACTGTGGAGAGCCACGTCAAGTTTCGCGACAAGTTCAAGCTCAACTTTCCTTTGCTCGCCGATCCCGATCACAAAGTGGCCGAGAAATACGGCGCCTGGCGGGAGAAGGTGCAATACGGCAAAACCCGCATGGGCATACAACGCAGCACGTTCGTGATCGGCCCTGACGGCAAAGTCAGCAAGATGTGGAAGAGCGTGAAAGTCGACGGCCATGACGCGCATGTGCTGAAAGCACTGCAGGAGCTGAATGAGCAGTAATGCGTCCCTGGCTAATGCCATGCGTTACTGCTAACCTCGCCAGCCACACTACCGTAACTTCTTGAAACGAACACTCACGGATGAGCGACGATACCAACATATCGCAACCCATTCTCTCGCGGCTCTTCGGCTTGCGGGGAGAAGTTGCGGTCGTGGTCGGCGGCGCTGGCAGGATTGGCCAGGCTTTGTGTCGCGCGCTCGCAGAAGCTGGCGCGGACGTGGCGATCCTGGATGTTAACGCGGAAGCCGCCAATCAGCTGGCGAACGAAGTCACAACTGCAACAAGTGCGAAAGCGATCGCTGTCATTCGCGATGTGACGCAGGCTGACCAACTGCAAGCAGCGGTCGGTGATGTACAGTCCCGCCTCGGCACAACATCGACCCTCGTCAACTCCGCACAGTTCCGCGGGACCGGCTTCTATTCTTCCGCCCCGGAGAATTACGAGGCCGAAGCCTGGCAGCAGGTCATCGACGTGAACCTGACGTCCGTGTTTCAAACCTGTCAGGCGTTTGGCCGTGAGATGATCTCCGCAGGCCGTGGCAAGATCATCAACTTGGCCTCAACGTATGGCGTTGTTTCCCCGGACCCGCGTGTGTACGGCAACTCTGGCGTAAACTCGCCGCCGGCATACGGGGCATCGAAAGCGGCCGTGATTCAGCTGACGAGGTACCTGGCCGTGCATTGGCGAGAACACAACATTCGCGTGAACTGCCTGGTCCCCGGCGGCGTGTACGATAACCAAGGCGAAGACTTCGTTCGCGAATACGAACGCCGCACGCCGCTCGGCAGAATGGCGAAAGCCGGCGACTATCAGGGAGCCGTCCTCTTCATGGCTTCGCCTGCCAGCGACTACATGACCGGCGCGGTCGTGACTGTCGATGGCGGGTGGACCGCATGGTAAGCCATGGACTCATCCGCGGAACGGAGCACACTGACTCCGCCCGCTGAGAACGTTTTTCCAAATTGCCAAAGAGCGAAACGGCAAATTCCCACGAAGGCTGCGCAGTGGGCAACACGAGTTTTGAAAAAAATCTGCGGCGCGCGGATCTCGCGCGAAAAATGCTTCTCGGCCAAGAACCAAATCCGGGATTTCATCCTGGATTACACCCGGGGTTACCACCCGCCGTTATACCCGGTGTTGCATCCGGCGTTACATCCTGGGTCACGGGCGATTTTGCCGGGGTTACACCCAGGATTGCGGTCATTTTGAAGGGTTGGTGACCGGCAGCGCCTGGCAAAACCTCCTCTTCTGGGGGGATAGACACCACTTCCCAACCGCAACGAAAAGCGCTGAGCAAGCTCTTCTTAAAAACTGCTCTTCGCCGATGTGCAGCTTTTCTGGCAGCCTCGCGATGGAACGTTTTCGAGCCTGAAGACTTAAGGGGCAACGCATGCATGTCAGCAAGCAACACATCTTGGCGGAGATTCTCCGCACGGCGGAAAACAACAACGGCAAACCGCTGGGGCGAAGGCGTTTCGCTTCCGCAACCGGCATCCGTCAACACGACTGGTCCGGCGTGTACTGGGCCAACTGGAGCGAAGCCGTGCGCGAGGCCGGGCTGCCGCCCAACCGTGAATCGACACCGGTTTCACCAGAGCGTATTTGCGAAGAGTTGATTGACCTCACTCGCGAACTTGGCCGCTTTCCCTCGCGCGCGCAACGGCAACTCAAACGCCGACGCGATCCATCGTTTGTTGGCGGGGCCGCGCTTGCGCGGATCGGCGGAACGAGAGAACTCCTGGAACTGGTGCTGGACTATTGCCGCAAGCAGCCAGGCTACGAAGACATCGTGCGAATCTGCGAACCGCTCGAGCAGGCACTCGACAGGCCGCAACGACGGTCAGCCGGCAAAGCCTTTTCTTACGTCTACCTGTTCAGGTCCGGCCGCTACTACAAGCTTGGTCACTCCGCGCTGCCCGGCCGCCGCCACGGAGAACTTTCCATCCAGTTGCCGCAAGCGCTCGTTGTGATCCACACCATCAAAACGGACGACCCCGCCGGCGTGGAAGCCTATTGGCACAAACGCCTCCACGACAAACGCGTCAACGGCGAGTGGTTCGTCCTGACCCGCGAAGATGTGCAGATGTTTAAGAGACGCACGTTTATGTAATGGGGGGAATTATTGTGCAGAGGGCTTTGGTGTGCCACTGCAGGCTTGTCCAGCAGTGCTCTTCTTTGGTTTCAGGAGCGGGGCCATCCCTGCGAGACCAGGTGAATCTTAGCACCCGTGCAGACTGCCGACTTCCACGTGAATCACACTGCTGGACCAGCCAGCAGTGGCACCCGCACGAACGATGCGCGTTGCGGAAAACTCATTCATGGTCACCCATGCTGCGCCATGTGACCCTGCCACCCAAAAAAAAGTTGTTGCCTGCCAATGGATACCTGTTGCTCCGAAGGCGGACCATCATGTTTGCAGTGATGCGTTGATGCTTGCTGGCATACCTAGCTCCATGGGTGCCACTGCTGGCTTGCCCAGCAGTGCTCTTCTTTTCTTTCAGGAGCGGGGCCATCCCTGCGAGACCAGGTGAATCTTAGCAGACGTGCAGGCTGCCGACTTCTACGTGAACCACACTGCTGGACAAGCCAGCAGTGGCACCCGCAAGAAAACACCTAGAGTGTCAGGCGACCTTCGGCTGCGAGAGCGCATCCATTTGCGAGAGGAAGTCCTCGCGGGAGATGTCGCCGCTTGAAGTTTGCAGGATGTGTTCGCAGACTTCATCCGCCAGGGCGTCATAATCTTGCGCGCCGGGCGAACTGTTGGCGTAATCGAAGATCGATTGCCCATAGCTGGGGGCTTCGGCCAGTTTGATGTTGCGGCGGATCTTCGTTTCGAACAAGCGCGCGTTCGCCCAAGGCGTGTTTTGATCGTGGGCTTGCGTAAAGAACTCGCTGACATCGCCGGCGACTTCTTTGGCCAGCTTTGTGCCGGACTCGAACATGCACAGCAGCACGCCGGACAGCGTCAACCGGGCGTTGAGCCGTTGCGAGACTAGGCTGATGGTCTCCAGCAGTTTGGAGAGACCATGCAAAGCCAGGAAGTGCGGTTGCAGCGGGATGAAAACTTCGTCCGCGGCGGTGAGTGCATTGAGCGTGAGAATGCCCAGCGACGGCGGGCAGTCAATGATCAGCAGGTCATAGTCATCTTGGATGACCGGCAGTTTTTGTCGCAGGATGACTTCGCGACCGGCGACCCCTGCCATCTCGAGTTCGACGGCGGAGAGGTCAATGCCGGAGGGAATGACCCAAAGGTTATCGCCAGCCGCCTGGGTGATGTCGCGGAGGTTCGCCTCGTGGATGAAGACATCGTAAAGGTTACGGTCAGGCAGCCGGGCATCGCGGAGCGAACTGCTCAGGTGCAGCGAAGCATGGGCTTGCGGATCGAGATCGGCCAGGCAAACCTTGCGACCTCGACGGGCCAGGGCAGCGCTCAAGTTGACAGCCGTGGTGGTTTTTCCCACGCCGCCCTTCTGATTTAACACGGCAATCTTGCGCATGGTTCTTCCCTGACTTCGCGCAGTCGTTAGTTGGGAGGTGCGGACGCTTGCGTCGGAACTTCATGTTGGTCCGCAAGATGTTAGTCCGCAGAATTCGGCGGGGGATTATAGCGCGAAGCCGAGTTTGGCCATAGGCGGATTGAGGACGCCAGCACGCGGAAATGACGGCGGATGCTGGCAAACAAACGCGGAAAGGTGCATGCTGGCATGCGGGTCGCTGAGCGGCGGTAGTTCGATAGCGATGAATTTCCAGGACGCGTATCAGGAACGAAGTGACAAACAAACAAGAGGAAACGAAACCCGGCGTGGCAGAACGCGCGAATGAAGCGTTGTCAGGCGTTGCAGTTAGCGATGATTTGTCGCCAGTTGGTCCTGGCGGGCAGTTCTCGTTACGGCTGCTGGGAGCGATTGTCACAACCTGGTGCGTGTTGCTGGCATTGGCGGCACCCATCTGGGGGACGGCGTTGCCGCTTCTTGCCGTGGCCGCGCTGATCACGCTCTGCATGTTGGGCTGCGGCGACTGGCTTTCGGCCAGGAAGAAGCTGTGTCGCGTGATGGCGATTGTGAGTGTGCTGGGAATACTGGCTTCGTTTTTGATGCCGGTGTTTCCGTTCTTCGATACCACAGGCTGGAGTGCATTCA
>CALJLD010000224.1 GCA_937982665.1 uncultured Planctomycetales bacterium | reverse complement strand
TGGCACCCATTTTCTTTTTTCTCTTTGTTCCCCGACTCTCTTAACTCTGGCCTCTACCCCTTCGTAATCGTCTCGTTCAAGTTGAGCAGCAAATTCGCCACCATCGTCCAAGCGGCGAGTTCCGCTTTGTCCATCGATTCGTCATACGGCGATTCGCCGACGGACAGTAACCCTTCAGCCGCTTGTTGGTCTTCGCTGAAGTGCCGCAGATTCTCGTCGAATGAAGCGGCCAGAATGCGAACTTCGTCGGCATCCGGTCGGCGGCCAGTAACAATGCGGAATCCAAACGCGGCACGTTCCTCAGGCGATGTGCCGCCTTCGGCAATGATCCGCTCGGCGAACTTCCGCGCGGCCTCGACGAACTGTTCATCGTTCATCAGCACAAGCGCTTGCAGCGGCGTGTTGGTGCGCGGGCGACGGACCGTGCAAGACTCGCGGCTGGGAGCATCGAAGGAAAGCATGCTCGGCGGCGGCGCGGTCCGCTTCCAAAACGTGTACATGCTGCGGCGATACAGGTCCAAGCCTGAGTCGCGTTTGAACTTGGCCGTGTTGCTATCGGTATAGCCAACCGCTTCCCAAATGCCTGGCGGCTGATACGGCTTGACGCTGGGACCGCCTAAGCGCCGCACCAGCAATCCGCTGGCAGCGAGCGCCGTATCGCGAATGGCTTCCGCATCGAGCCGGTACCGCGGCCCTCGCGAGATCAAACGGTTGGCAGGATCAACCGCAAGTTTTTGTTCCGTGACTTGCGAACTCTGCTGATACGCGGCGGATGTGACCATCAGTCGCTGCATGTGTTTGACGTTCCAGCCACTTTCCTGGAATTCCACGGCCAGCCAGTCCAGCAGTTCTGGATGACTGGGCCATTCGCCTTGCGAACCAAAGTCCTCAGCCGTTTTGACGATGCCTGTCCCGAAGAGTTGCTGCCAGAAACGGTTGATGGTCACACGCGCGGTCAACGGATGTTCCGGCGAGACCAGCCAGTTGGCCAGGTCCAAGCGGTCCGGCGTTGTCTCCGTGGAAATCAGCTGCGGCAAGATTTCCGGCGTGCCGCGGGTCACAGCCTCGCCTGGCTGATCATATTGTCCGCGGTTGAGGATGTAGGCCACGCGCGGCTCAGTCATCTCCTTCATAATCAGCGTGGAAGGAACGCTAGCGTAGAATTCCTGACGATTGGTTTTGACTTGCGTGAGCTCGCTTTGCAGCGCGGCCCATTCCGGCGAATAATTGCGGCGATAGTAATCGCGAACTTGTTTCTCCTGCGCGGCCGTCCGCTCATTCTCAGGCGTTCGCAAGATCGGCCCCAAAACGAGTGTCTCTTCGCCAATCGTCTCGCGCTCCGGCTTGAAGTAGAAACCGTAGCCGCCGCCGAAGTTGACGATCTTCATCAAGACTTCGTTACGGCCTTCGCGCAAGTTGATCTCAACTTTGTCTTGGCCAGGTCCTGCGCTGCGCTTGATGAAATTCTCATGCGAGAGCGCGCCGTTGACCCAGACCTTGATGCCGTCATCACTTCCCAAGGACAGCGCCATCTTGCGTGGCGAGGGCGCATCGATCGTGCGGAACAAGTAGGTCGCGGCCAACTCGCCGCTGAGGTAATGCACCTTGTTGTCAACAAAGTCCGTCCGCTCGGCCCATTCCAGGTCTTGTTGTTTGGCGTTCAAGTCCACGCCTTGCTCAGGCGGATAAACCGTTTGGTAGGCTTCCGCGTCGCTGCCTGCCAAGATGGGGCCAAGCATATGCCAGGGCGAAAGCTCCGCCGCGGTGTACGCTGGCGAAGTTGAGACGGCCAGCCGAAAGCGGCCCATCGCGTGTTGTGTGAATTGTGACTCTTGCCGCAAGCGGATCTGCAACTGCTGCGAACTCTCGAGCACGATCGGCTCCGCCGGAATGAAGATGGCCGTGCGGTTCTCATGGCGGCGATGACCTTCCACCGCCCAACCGTTGGTGCCGTTGTCCAGGACGCCATCGATGGCCTTCTCCACCAGATAGCCACCATCCGTTTGCGAATGATCGGCGGCGGCCGAAACGATCGCAACCGGAGTGCTCTGCGGATCTTCCGCATCCGGCGCTGCACTGGACAAAGCGACGTCGGACAAAGCGACGTTGGACATCACGTTGACTTCAATTTCCGTCAGCACAAAGTTGCCGTTGGCGGAACGGCCAGGTCCGCGCCCGGACAAACCATCGTTTAACAAGGCTTCCAAACGAATGGCCGTGATCGGCTCATCTGTTGCCGGCAGGGTGATTTCATAGATATCCTTGTCAGGGTTTTCGCCTTCGGCCACTACGGACTGATCTTCGAGCAGCCGCAACGTGGAACCACCGGTGGAGTTCATGGTGACCGGATCAACAATTTGCCAGCCTTCTTCCAGTCGCGAAGTGAGTTGCGTTTGCCAAACGAGTTGCGCGGCATCCACTTCCGGCAGCGGGGCTTCCAGCTGTTGTTCCAAACTGGCGATCTTCGCATCAAACTCGTCCAGCGTGGCTTTCGATCGCGCGTTGGGACGCTTGACCGCTGGCGGCGGCAACAGCGCGTTTCCGTCCATCGCCCTTTCCGTCAGGCTGTTATAGAACGCAAATAGCTCGTAGAACTCGCGCTGGCTGATGGGGTCAAACTTATGGTCATGGCAAACCGCGCACCCTGTGGTTAAGCCCATGAAGACCGTGCTGGTGGTCTCCACACGATCCACCGCGTAACGCACAAGGTATTCCTCGTCGATGGATCCGCCTTCGCTCGTTGTCACGTTGCAGCGGTTGAAACCTGTCGCCACCAATTGGTCCAGTGTCGGCGCTGGCAGCAAATCGCCGGCAAGCTGCTCAACGGTAAAGTCATCAAACGGTTGGTTCTTGTTGAACGCGTTGACCACCCAATCTCGATACGGCCAGATGGAACGCTCATTGTCCAGGTGCAAACCGTGTGTATCGCCATATCGCGCGGCATCCAGCCAGAATCGGGCCTGGTGTTCTCCGTAATACGGAGAGTTCAGTTGGCGATCGACCAACCGCTCATACGCGCCAGGTGCGTTGTCCGCCAGGAACGCGTCAATCTCCTCAGCCGTTGGCGGCAAGCCGGTCAAATCAAACGTGACACGGCGAATCAGCGTCTCTTTGTTGGCGCGGGATTCCGGCTTCAAGCCAACTTGCTCCAGTCGTGCCAGGATGAAGTGATCGATGCCGTTGCGCGGCCAGCTTTGATCTTTGACCGCTGGCAATTGCGACCGTTCCGGCTTGATGAATGACCAATGCTCTTTCCAGTTCGCGCCTTCATCAATCCAGCGCCGCAGCAACTCAATCTGTTCTTCGGTCAGTTGCTTGTGCGAATCGGCCGGCGGCATCCGCATCGACTCATCGTCCGAAGTCACGCGCTGCAACACAGCGCTGGCCGCGCTATCGCCGGGAACAATCACTTTGCCGCCAGAGTCGGCATCGCCCAACGCGCTCTCGCGCTGGTCCAAGCGGAATGAAGTTTGCCGCGTTCCCTCATCCGGACCATGACACTGATAACAAACGTCCGAAAGAATGGGACGAATGTCTTTGTTGTAGTCAACCGCCGGCAATGCATTGGCTGCACCAGAATCATCCGTGGCTTGCTGCGAGTCAGCCGAGTTCACCTTGCTGGTTTGCTGGCTCGAATCTGCATCCGCAAACGCAATCAAACCACAAAGCAAAATCGCACAGCCAAAAAACGCCCAGCGAAAGTGCCGGCGAGGAAGAGCTACCGAAGAGCGACAAGCGCATGAATTCTTCGAGGCGCGGTGCGTCATGTTTGCTTGAGTGTTATCGACAGGCGGGACCCGACAAGTACGAGGAAGAATTCACTCGGGCGAACCACGTTTCCGTTGGCGGCGCGCAGTCTCGTCAGGCAGTCGTTCGGTGCGAAAAACGCGTCCTTATTACATCATAGCCGCTGGTGCGTGTCCAGATTTTGCCAGCGGGTGCGGTTCTGCCGGTCATCCGGGTTTGAAGTCACCGTGCACGGTCATCATGCGCGGAAATGCTCGTAATCGCGATTGGGCCGCAACATAATGTGGGCATGCGCCAACGTTTGCCCACACCTGTCCTCTCAACAGCAGTCAGGCCAGAGAAGCCGCGGCAAATCGATCATTCGGAATCTGCCCAACAGGTACTTCCGCCGCTTGTGATGTTGGCCTCGGCAACCGGAACCATCGCGCTGGCATTTGCCGGTGACAAATCCGGCTGGTCCCGCGACCTGTTTGCCGCGCAGGTAGGGCTGGCCACCGCGCAATTGGGCCTGCTGGCAATGTTCGCGGCATTCGCTCAACAGCGCCAGCGAACACTGTTTGGCTTCGCCGGTTTGATGACTGCCTGCGCGTGGTCGATGCTGCTGCACCAGGTGCTGCTGGATTTCCCCGCCTGGTTTTTGTTGCTGATGAGCTGCGGCGCGATCGTCTACGGTGCAACTTTGTTGCTGCGGCTCGTCGGCGTGCGTCGGCCGGACGACATTCCGCAAGCAGACTCAAGCGACGAACACCTCGCTCATTACGCTGCGGCACCTCGCAGCTTGGCGGAAGCCGCATCATCGCGCGAAGCCCGCAGGTGGCAATTCTCGCTGGCACATGTGTTGTGGCTTATCACCCTGCTGGCTGTCGCCCTCAGCGCTGCGAGAGCCATCTCAACCGGAGAGGTCGAGTTCGCCAACGTGTCTGGCGTGGTGCGGATCGTCCTCGCGCTCATGCCCTTCCCGCTGTTGAGCTTGGGACTTGCGTTGCTCTGGTTGAGCGCTCTGCGGCAACCACTCGCTTATTATGTGATCACGCTGGTTGTGCTGTTGCTTGCCATCGCAAGCTTGGGCGTCGCCTTCGCGGCATTCCGCGGCAACGCTTGGATTCTCCTTGCCTATGGGTTCCTGTGCGCCTTTGTCAGCGGATATCTTCTTGTCGCCAGGCAATGCGGCGTACGGCTCGCCGGGAAGTCTGCGAACTACTGATCTGCAGGGACGATCAGTTGGACGCCTTCTTTGATCACCCAAAAATCGCGCGAATCCCCCAGCGGTTTCAGGCGGTATTTGCCTGGCTTCAACTTTTTGGTGTCTTCAAGAGTTGGGGCCACTAAAAACGCCTGGAAGGAACCATCGCCCTGACTCATGCTTCCGGAATAGTTCGCCTCGGTGATCTCGATCACGACATCATCTTCGCCGGTCAGTTGAAAATGAAATCCACCGCGCTTGCGAAACGATTCCATCTGTTGCCAATCCTGGCCTTCAATCCAATCTTCAATGCAGATTGCGAAGGTGCCTCGCCCTTCCCATAGCCCTCTGGCAAATTCCGGCAGTTCTTGCGAGCCTCGCCAGTGCAGGCCGGAAACATGAACCTGCTTCAGCTCTTGGAACTCCGCGTACGGATATTGATGAGGAGTGATGACCTTCCGTTCGCTCCCCATGTTTGCTTCAAAGAACCTCACCACATCATCCAGCATCTCATCGCGAATGGTGTGGCCGGTTGCGTTGTAAGTCACAAGCTGCGCGGGAATCCCCAAGCCTTCATGAATTTCACGGCACCGCAGCCAGCGGTCCGGCATCTCCTTGCCAATCAACTCATGGATCAGGTTCGCGTGTTCCTCGGAAAACGCATCGCGGTATTCTGTCGTGTCGTTGCGATCGGAGGCTCCCATGTAAATGAACTGGGAAACCCGCCGGTAGGCATCGCGATCGAACGCTTCGCCTGTCAACTCTTCCAGATCGTGAAGGCCGATCGGATAGGGAAGTTTTTCGCCTGCAAGTTCCGCGGCGGGGATCAACGGAATGGCGTTGACGCCGCCTGACGCCACAGCGCGAACAAGTTCCGGATGTATGGCAGCGAAGCGATTGGAAAACGTGCCCGAGGCCGAAAAGCCATGCATGAGAATGCCATCGGCAACCTCAAGCTGATTGTTCTTGAGCAACTGCCTGGCGTCTTCAATCATCGCTCGCAGTTGCAGATCAATCCGCTGATTAGGACCTTCGGCAATCCGCAGCGTGTCATCATCCAGCGAATGAGTGTACGCGCGCCAGTCCGATCGCGGCCGCGGAAACACCGGGATCAACATGGGAACATGCAGCCGATCCGCGATGCGAGTCGCGTACGATCGTGAAATCAATTTCCGCGCGGAATCTTCATGGGCTTCAAAATCATCGGTCGCTGTGCCGGTGTTGTTGGGCTCAACCAGCAACCGCAGATGTTCCGTTCTCGGTTCCGCCGGAATCCGCAACAGGTAAGGGTAATGGAATCCCTTGCCAGGGCTCTTCGCCACGCGAACAATCGCGACTTCGCCACTCCACTTGAACTCGGCGGAATCTTTGACGGAAGTTATCGTCTGTGCCGCCGCCAACGCGGAACACGCAAGCGTGATTGTAAGAGCCAATAGCAAGCTTCTTGTGGGTATCGCAGATTCCATTGCCTGCTCCTGTGGAACTACCGTGGGACAACCAAACGGTTGCCAAAGTTGAGACATTACCCCTGTTGGGTCATCACCGAATCATCATATTCGCCTTTCGACACAACTACGATCGCATCGTCCGCATAGTCGCCCGCCAAGTATTGATGTGCCGGTTCCGGTGATAGTGGAAGTGGGCTTAGCAATTCAGCAAGGTCATCCCATTCCTCGCAATCGAGTGTCCACTCAAAGGATACCCGCTCATGTTCAACACGACGAAGTCCAAATGCGATGCGAGCGTTTCTGTTGTTCAACCGGCCAACGGAACACATTCGCAATCGAACGTCACCTGATGCGACCACGAATGGCAGCGAATGAAATTCAATCTGTGCCTCTCCGCTGCTCAGTTGTCGGAAGCATTTTTTAAGCAATCTCAGGTCAACCGACATCGGGCCGAAGATCATGATTCGTGGTTCGGTCGGTGCTTCATGATACGCCAGCCGAATGTGAGTTGGTGCAATCGTATTCATGACTACCCTCCACTCGGCGTCACTGGAGGCGTTGGCGTTGCGCTCGACCGGCAAACTCGATTCGCACGATCGATTCCAAACGCATCGGTCTTGAGAACATTGTGGGCAACGAAAAGCCTTACAGCAACGAGCAAGCCAGTTCGAATACCCCACCCGTAGCCGCACGGCAATACACTTCGCGGGGCGTCATTCGGGGGCAGAAAAAATATCAACGGTCAACGCCAAAAATCTGGGCTCGACAGCCCACCAATTTTCTGTCCCAAAAGCCTCTCAAAACTTGGGCGCAGGGACTGGTCGTCATGCTTATGAAATGGGGTACCTGTCAACCCACCGAGCGCCCCCTGGAAAACTGCAAAATCGCCGCTGGGTAGTCGGGAGGGTTGACGCGCAATGTGCTTGAAGTCTCTCAGTCTCGGCAGCAAGGCTGAAGATTTTTTCAAAACGCGCCTTGCCCACTGCGCAGCTTTTGTTGGAAATTGCCAGTATGATCTTTCGCAACTCAATCAAACCAACTCTGCTCGCGAGTCCGCGTGAGGAGCCTCAGGCTTTGGCCACCGATGGCTCAAGCTGCTGTTCAAAGTTCGTCAAGATGAAAGGTCTTGGAGAAGCGTTGGCTCGTCTGTTCAAATCCAAGGTGCAGATAGAACGCATGCGCGTCAGTTCGGGCGTTGCCGCTGGTGACTTCAATTCGCCCACAACCTTTGGTCTTCGCCCATTCGTTTGCGCGGTCCACGAGCGCTCGGCCAACTCCGGTGTTCCGCGCGGACTTGGCAACTACCAGCGTCGAAATCCGGGCGTCATCGCGAGCGCGATGCAAGACCGACATCCGGCAGACAGTCAGCAATCCCAACACGTGATCGCCCGAGGTGGCCACAAATGCGGCCGCGCCGCTTTGTTGCAAATCATTCAGGCGGCTGATGACGGCATCCGGCGAAGTGGCGTAGTTCAACTCGGCAAGCAACTCCGCAATGCCTTGGGCATCCATCGGTTCGGTCGCGCGAATGATTGTGCTTTCGCTCATGTCCAATCCCCCTGCTCCTGCAAAGGCGGTGGCTTCACGATGTGGCTTTACGACGTGACTTCGCGGCGACTTCACGGCGTGGCGTTAGTCATGCGATCCGCGGAAGCCGCCGTTGATCGGAACGACCTGCCCTGTGACAAAACTGGCCCCTGGCGAAGCCAGGAAACGCGCAACCCTCGCAACATCCTCTGGCGTGCCCCAGCGATCAAGCAAGGCTTCCGCCTTCGCCCTTTGTTGCCAATCTTGCGAAGCGCCTTCTCCCCAAGACGTTTTGATCCAGCCGGGCGCCAAACAATTCACACGAACTTGTGGCGCAAGGCTGCGGGCGAGACTCAAAGTGAACGCCATCACCGCGCCTTTGATGGTCGCGAATAACTCGCCGCTGTCGCCTGCCATGCCAATGGCCGCCTGATCCCAACCCTGGTTGAGGATGACGCCCGATCCGCGCTCGCGCATTTTCTGTCCCACCGCGCGGCTGATCCGCATGGTTGCCGTCACGTCCACAGCCCAAAGCGTGCGGAGCTTTTCTTCGAAGGAGAGTGACGCACCGTCACCGGTCAAGACATCCGCGCCGGCGTTGTTGATCCAGACATCGACAGGTTTGTCCTGCCAGGAACTTGCGACCAGGTTGTCTTGCGCTTCGGCCGCAGCCAGATCAAACAGGTGCGTCTCCGCAGCGCGGCCCATCGCGCGAATTTCGTCCGCGACGCTTTCCAACGCCGACTGCGAAGCTCGCGCGTGCAAGACAAGATCAGCACCGCCGGCAGCCAACTCCAGCGCGATCGCTCGACCGATGCCTGAGGAAGAGCCGGTGACCACAGCCCTCAGGCCGGAAAGATCGTTCGCGGCGGAGTCAGCGTCAGGCATTGCATATGAGAAGGAAACAAAGTTGTCGAAGGCCAGTCGCGCCGCTCGTTGGAATTCGGCTGATGGGAATCCGCTTGAATCCGGGGCTGCACTCGCGATGCTCGGTCCAGCCGCCGGCCACCCACTTCAAAACCAGTCGTCACGCATCGCAACAAGCTCTACTTGTTCTCGTATTCGGATAAGTAGCCCATGAAGTCGCGGCGATGTTCTTCTTCATCGGACAGGGCTTGAATGCAAAGGTCTTGCGTGACGTAGTCCACGCCATCGCACAGCTCAATGATCTTCTTGTATTGCGCGATGGCGTTTTCTTCCGCCTTGATCACGCCTTTGATGACCGAGACAACGTCCGTGGAGTCCGACGGCGGCTGCAACGATTCTTGCGTGGCTTGAAACTGCATACTGCCAGGCACGCGTCCGCCAATGGTCTTGATGCGGCGGGCGATGTTCTGAGCATGCGTCAACTCTTCGGCAATGTCCGCGGCGAGCGACTTCTTGATCTCTTCAGCGCGGACGCCATCCAGGTTGGTGGAGTTGGCGATGTAGCTGAGCACCGTCTCAATTTCCATCCAATAAGCAACTTGCATTTCCTTAACGATTTGCTGCGTCTTATCGTCCATCGGTGGAATCCTCTCGATGTTTGATTGTTGAATGCGACGCGCGATTGGCGCGTTGTTCTTCCTTATTTTGCGGTTTCGCCGGGGCTTCGCAAGGCGGTCACCTTCCATTCACTTGCCCATCAACTTCCTGTGCACTGCACCGCGGCTTCCGTAGTGCGTCAAAGTTCAGCTTGCCACATTGGGCGAGACTTCGTTGCGTACGGTTCCAAGTGACGCATTCCGGATTCTCGCCATGTCTCGCTTCAACATTCTGCAAGCTCGCGGAACAAGCGGCCGCTTGAGAATGATTCTCAATCCCATCGTCGCAGCGCTCTTGCTGTGCGGACTTTCCGGTTGTGGCGAGGACACGCCGCCGAACGATGAAGCGCTCGACAATTACCTGGCGTACCTGGACGAATATCCCGAGATCACATCGCCGAATGACCTGGCCGCAGCGGCGATGGAGTTCGGCAAGCTGAACGAGGAACATCCGTACGACTACTTCAAAGGAATGGATGTCGCGTTTGAAGCGCGATTGGCAGGTCAGCCGCTATCGGCGTCAGACCGAGACCAACGACAAATCACGCTCACTCAAGATGAATGGCAAGGCCGCAACACCTGGATGATGTGGACAGCCGGGAACGCTGCCTTTTGGGATTTGCTGGCGCGAGAAAGCAACGGACTGGTTGACCTGTTGAAGTTGCTGGACGCGCGACACATCGCCAGGGAGGACCGCTTTCGTGTGCTGGGACTTGTTCCCGAGCCTGGCATGAAGGCGGAAGATGGTTCGCAAGCAGACAACAAGTACGGCTTGTGGCTGGACCAGCGCGACGACAGTTACGGGAACTACAGCGATTCAACGTACAGCGATTCAACATCGAGCACCGTTGAGCGTGGCACTCCCAACGAAGACGTCTACGGCTTGCCTTCTGGCATCGTCGGCTTGCGGCTGTTCAAGAACCCGAACTTTGACGAAACGGCCGCCGAGCGTTGGGACGCGGAACGCTACATCAATGACGAAAACTACTACAAAGATCCAACTCTGGTGCGGCCCTATCGAGTCGGCATGGCTTGCGCTTTTTGCCATGTGAGCTATAACCCATTGCGGCCACCAACAGACCCATCCAATCCGCGCGGGGAGAATCTGGCCGCAAACGTCGGCAACCAATACTTCCGCGTCGGCGGAATCTTTGGCTACGACATGCGCGAGAGCAGCATCATTCGCCAACTGCTCAACACTTCGCCGCCAGGCACAATCGATACTTCGCTGGTGGCGACCGACGGCAACAACAACCCCAACACCATGAACGCCATCTACGGCGTGTTGGAACGCATTG
>CALJLD010000223.1 GCA_937982665.1 uncultured Planctomycetales bacterium | reverse complement strand
GACCGAACACCATGCTGAAGAGAAAGAAGCCCGCACAAACCAAAACGATCATCGCGCCTGACGGCATCTTTGAGAAAAGAGCGCTGGCGCCGGCTCCAACCATCCCGCCGACGGTGCCCAAAGCGGCGGAGATGACAATCATTGTCGCCATCCGCTGCGTCCAAAAACGCGCAGCCGCGGCCGGGATCACCAACAATGCGATCATCAAGATCAGCCCGACAGCCTGCAGTCCGACAATGCAAACAGCCACCACCAAGGCCATCAACGTCAGGTCAAGCAGAACGACGCGCATCCCTTGCGACGCCGCGAAAGCTTCGTCAAAGCACAAGAGCTTGAAGTGCTTGAAGAACGCTAGGCAGAGGATGATGCATGCCAACGCGGTGATCGCGATCAGCGTGGTATCCTGCGCGATCATCGAAGCGGTCTTGCCGTAGATGAAGCTTTCCAGCCCCGCTGCATGACCTGTCTGCATGTCCTGGATCACACCCAGGATGGCAATCCCGGCCCCAAAAAAAACACTCAGCACGGCCCCAAGCGCCGTGTCTTCTTTCAAGCGGGTGAGATTCCGCAGCAGCAGAATGGCGCCCACGCCCAGCAAGCCTGTGAAAGTTGCCCCCAACAGGAGAATTCCTAGCGACTTACCTTCCAGGCCCAAGTAAGTGGCAACAATGAAAGCCAGACCAATTCCTGGCAGCGTCGCGTGGCTGAGTGCATCCCCCATCAGCGCGCGCTTTCGCAGCAGCGTGAAACTTCCGACGATCCCGCCTGCGCAACCCAGCAACATCGCTCCCAAGGTGACAATGCGCGTGTTGTAGTCGGCGAGCAACAAGACCCGTCGCCAATCTTCCCAGGCAGGCCACTCAAAAGTCTCTTCGGAAAGTGACCGCCGTTCGTCAACGACATCTTGCGAGCTAATTCCCTGCCAGATGAGTACTCCGACGAAGACGACGCTCAACAAAACGATGGCGACCACGACAGCGCGGCGCTCGGTGGTCATAGCGAACGCTCCCGGCGTCGCATCGCCTCGGAGACTTCTTCCAGCAGCGTCAATCGACCGCCGTACGTCTTCTGCAAGTTCTCGGAAGTAAAGACTTCATCGACCGGTCCATGCGCGACTATTCGCATGTTCAAGAGAATGACGTAGTCGAAATACTCCGGCACGGTCTGCAAGTCATGGTGAATCACAACGGCCGTCTTGCCGCGGCCTTTCATATCTCGAAGGATCTCGACAATCGCCCGTTCCGTCGCCGCGTCAACGGCCGCAAACGGCTCGTCCATCAAATACAAGTCCGCATCCTGGACAAGCGCTCGCGCGAGAAACGTGCGTTGTTGCTGTCCGCCGGAAAGCTGACTGATTTGCCTCTTCGCGAGATCGGCGATGCCAACGCGCTGCAAGGCTTCCATTGCGGCTTCGCGATGCTTTTTGCGGACGGGACGCAGCCAGCCGAGCTTGCTGTATAGCCCCATGGTCACCACATCCAGCGCATCTACCGGAAAGTCCCAGTCGACACTTTCGCGCTGCGGGACATAGCCTACCCGTTGCCTATTTTCACGATATGTTTTGCCGAAGACGCGGACACGGCCGGACGCACGTGGGATCAAATCCATCACGGCCTTAAGCAATGTGCTCTTGCCTGCACCGTTGGGTCCGACAATCCCAACCAGCGAGCCAGGCGGAACGTCAAAGCCAACATCCCAGACAACCGGTTTGCGATGATAAGCAACCGTTAAGTCATACACTGACAACGGCACGCTGCTGCCGTTTGCCTGAGTTTCTGTGCGCTCCGTTTCGAGAGGAGATGACATTGCCGACTGCCAATCAACGACGACTTCCGTCTGTAGTTAGTGCGATTCCCGAACGGTGAGTTTTCCCTGCATGCCATCAACCGGGGCGTCCCCTCCCAATGCTCGCGTGACAATGGTGATGTTGTGATCCAACATGCCGATGTACGTGCCTTCGTAGGAGCCGGCAGGCCCCATCGCGTCAGAAAACAACTCGCCGCCAATTTCCACCGTGTGTTCTCGCGATGCGGCACCTTCAATCAAGGACTCAATGCTCTTCCTTGGCACGCTGCTTTCCACAAACACAGCCCCCACGTCTTGAGAAACCAGCAAGTCAATCAATTCGTTGATTCGCTTGATTCCCGCTTCGGACTCCGTAGAGATGCCTTGTACGCCCATGACCTCCAAGCCGTAAGCTCGGCCGAAATAATTGAAGGCATCATGCGAAGTCACCAGCACGCGTTTCCCTTCTGGAATGGTGCCGATGCACTTCTTGCCATACTCGTGCAACTGCGCGAGCTGTGCCTGATACGCTGCCGCGTTCGCGCGATAGTCGTCCGCATGGCTGGCGTCGAACTCCACCAAAGCATTGGCGACGACATCCACGCACTTGGACCAGGCCGAGACGTCCATCCAAACGTGAGGGTCGTCGTGCCCTCCGGAATCCTCTGGCGTCAGCAAGAACTCCGGTTCGATCAGTTCCGTCACTGCGAAGACCGGCTTGTCGCGACCGACCCTGACGAGCGTGTCAGACATTTTGCCTTCCAGCATCAACCCGCTATAGAAGACGATCTCGCCGCGCATGATTGCGTCCACGTCATCGCGCGTGGCCTTATACAGGTGCGGGTCAACGCCGGCACCCATCAACTGTTCCACACTGACATGCTCACCACCCACATTTCGAACGATATCCGCCACCATGCCCACGGTGGCAATCGCTTGAGTTCGGTTCTCTTCGTCATTTTCGGCGTTGTTTGCAGCGCCTCCTGGCCCGGTTGAAGAACCGCAACCACCGCAAATGGCGAGAATCAAACCGCATACCGCGAGCTTGCGCATGGCGCATCCCTTTTTGGAAAAACAGGCGTGACCAATGCGCTGCGTCAGCGCTCGTTGGCCTGGGGAAGCTTATCGGACGAGTTGTAGCGCATGCTACACTTTTCTTTCCAGAATTGTAGTCATTGCTACAATTGTGTCAATAGCCTAAGCTTTCTGGCTTAACCGGCATTATCTCAACACACAAATCGACCTGGATACGAGTCCCGATGCCCAAAACGGTCGCCAACTCCAAGCCGCATCAACGCACGCGAAGCGATCACGCCTCGGAGACGGCCGAGGACTATGTCGAGGCGGTCGCGGAGATCATCGCGGAGGAGGGGACTTGCCGCGTCAAACACCTCGCGGCACGCTTTGCCGTCAGCCACGTCACGGTCAACCGGATTGTGGACCGCCTGCAGAAGGCCGGACTGCTGGTCACGCAGCCGTATCAGCCAATCACGCTCACCCGCAAAGGTGGCCGGCTGGCCGCTCAATGCCGGCAGCGGCATGAGATTGTCTATCGCTTTTTGCTCTCATTGGGAATTGACGAAGCCACCGCGGCCATCGACGCCGAAGGCATCGAACATCATGTCAGCCCTGCCACGCTGAAGAAGTTTCAGGAACTGGCCGGCATGGAATAAAGCTTACACGGCCGCGCGATCACGTGCTTCAATCGAGTCGCTCGCGCTCGGCAATTCCAGCGGTGGCAGCCTCATTTGCTCAATGGCAGAAGTATCCGAGCCTTCCAACGAAGCACTTTCAAGAAACTGCTCCTCCAACCGTTGCACGGCTGGCCCGCCCACACCATGGGCGCCCGGCACCACAACATGCAAGCTGTTAGGCAAGTGCCTGGCGGCCTCATCACCAAACCGCGGCGGTGTGACCGGATCAATCGTGCCGGAAAACAACAGCACCGGTACGTCCACGTCAACAGGATCGCCGTAGTCGGCTGGCACATCACCGCGCGGCCACACTTTGGCGACTTCCATTTGTTGCCGCACCCGCGCCGATCCCAAAAACGTTCCGGCGCACTTCTCTTCTACCTCCGCGGGATCAATCCGCGGAATGTCCTCGCTGCCAATCACGCACATCAACATGCCGAAGGCCAACAGATTACGTAGCCCTGCCGTTTGATTGATTCCGGCAATCGCCACATCTTTGTAGTTGCCTTCGTGCGCGGCCATGATCAATCGCGGCACCTGACGGCTGGTGTTCGTGCGATACATCACGACGCGCAACGATTCCGCAAACGCATCGCGAGTCAACAAGACTGTCGTCTCTTCGCCGCCTTCTCCAATGGCAAGCTTGACTTTCGCCGGCTCGCGCTCCAGCCGTTCCAACACTTCGGCAAATTTCTTCTCGATATCCGGAAACGCCTGGCGATACTGTTCCTCGGATCGACACTCCTCAAAGATCAAATCGATGGCGTCTTGTGCCGCCTGGGCGTGTTCCAACGGATTGCGAAACGAGACCGGCGCAATTCCTTGAATCGTGGCCGTCCGCACGCTTTCCGGATGCCGCCGACAATACTCAAGCACCGCCCTGGAACCATAAGAACCGCCTCGCAAGTTGATCTTGTCATAACCCAGCGCGTGGCGGATCTCATTCAAGTCATCCATCGCAATCAGCGTGGTGTACTGCGTCAGGTCCGCGCGTTTCTCCAGTTCTGGGATGGCCGCCTCAAAAATCTCCGCTCGAAACATCGGCTCCAAGAAGCTCTGCAAGTCCGGGTTGCCTTGCAACTCCGCAATGTGCAGCGGATTGGATTGCCCTGTTCCGCGTTGATCCACCAGCACAATATCCCGCTCTTCGCGCAGCCAACTGCCGGTCAGTCCTTGCAGCATGGTGGTCGCCGCCGCTCCCGGTCCGCCATGCAAGGCAAACACAGGATCAGGCTGCGGACTCTCGCTCCGCGCCGGCAAGATGACCAGATGCAAATCAATCTCGCGACCACTGGCCAGGCTACGATTCTCAAACACACGATACGTCCCTTCCAGATACGTCCGTGCGGGATCGTTCTTCCGTTGCTGCTGCAAATCCAGTTTGGGATTTTGTAGGGCGATCTGCAGATAATGGTCAACGCGGTCTTGCGGGGCGGCCGCTTGTGAAGATCCAAGAGCGAACTGACAAAGCAACAGCGCGCAGGCCGTCGCTCGAAAACAGAATTGGCTCACTTGTCGGCGCGATGAAGATCGTTCGTTCATGACTGTGGTTGCTCTGGGGAGCGTTGAGAACGAGGAAAAGCTGACGGCATTATTTCCGCCAATCGCGCTGCATGGTGTGAAGAGCTGCACATTACGGAACTCTGCCCGGCAAATGTGCGACCGAGCTCAAAGAGACCTACACCTGCCCGCCCTGTTTGCGAATCTCATCCCGCAACCTGGCCGCCAGTTCAAACTCTTCCGCGGCCACAGCTTCGGCCAGTTGTTCATTCAGCGTTTTGCCGACTTTGAATTGATCCCGCATCGATTCCCGCAGGTCGCGGAGCCGTTTGACCATTTCGTCCTCGTCAAACCGCTCGCTGGCGTCGTGCTCTTCAAAGAAGGTCTCCATCTTCTTCAGCCCGGTGTTGATCGCGCTGATCGCTTGCTCCGGATCCTTCTCTTCCAACGCCGCAAGCGCGGCCGCTTGGGTACGGTGAAACAAAACAAAGGGGCGATATTGTTCGTGCGCTAACGTCCATTCTTCATTGGGCGAGTGCCGTTTCACAATGTCCATCAGCGCCAGCGTGTGATCGGCGTCGCGCTTGGCGCGTGGATAATCTTTCAACGTGAGCCAGCAGATGCGGCGTTGATAGAACTGCAAAAACTCACGATCCACTTCCAGGCGTTCTTCGTCATCCAGCACGAATGACTCGCCGCGGTGAAACTCCTCCGAGATCAGATAGTCGAGGTAAGTCGTCTGCCCGGCAAATGTCTCGCCGTCAGGCCGGCCGTTGACCTCCATTTGCAGCACGCCCAACTCAACCCGGGTCTGCAAGACATCCCGATCATCGCTACCTTTCACCAGCCGGGCTTTGATATCGCCAGGCTCAAACTCCCAACTTCGCAGCAGGTGATCAATGTTGTCGGGGAACTCAGAACTACTCATAGAAACTTACGACAAGAAGTTGTTCGTGATTTTGGCAGATAGCTGATGCCAGGTTGAGATAACCTTCCAAATTTTGTCACGCGCTCAG
>CALJLD010000222.1 GCA_937982665.1 uncultured Planctomycetales bacterium | reverse complement strand
TACCTCGCTGAGTACCTGCTTGCGCACGGTTATGACGTGCATGGGATGGTCCGCCGCGCCTCCATGGCGAACTTTGAGCGGATTGAACATCTGCGAGATCGTCTGCATCTGCATCAGGCTGATCTCCTCGATCAGCTCTCGATCATCAACCTCATCAAAGAGGTAGAGCCGGAGCAAGTTTACAACCTCGCGGCGCAGAGCTTTGTGCCGACCAGTTGGAATCAACCGTTATTGACCGGTGAGTTCACGGCGCTGGGCGTCACCCGCATGTTGGAAGCCGTGCGGCTGGTTGACCCCAGCATTCGCTTCTATCAAGCGTCGTCCAGCGAAATGTTTGGCCAAGTGCGGGAAGAACCACAGAATGAGGACACGCACTTCTGGCCCCGCAGCCCTTACGGTGTGGCCAAAGTGTATGGGCATTGGATCACTGTCAACTATCGCGAGAGCTACGGGATCTTTGCCTGCAGCGGAATCATGTTCAATCATGAGTCGCCGCTGCGAGGCAAAGAGTTTGTCACGCGTAAGGTTTCGGACGCGGTCGCCCGGATCAAACTGGGCGTGCAGAAGAAACTCTCCCTTGGCAACTTAGAGGCTCGCCGCGATTGGGGCTTCGCCGGTGATTACGTCAGGGCGATGCACCTGATGTTGCAGCAGGAACAACCGGATGACTTTGTCATTGCCACTGGCGAGCAACACTCGGTCCGCGAACTGGTGGAACACGCCTTCGGCCATGTCGACTTGGACTGGCAAGAGTACGTCGAAATCGATGACTCTCTCCTTCGCCCTGCCGAAGTCAACACCCTCCGCGGCGACGCCAGCAAAGCCAAGGCCCAACTCGGCTGGACGCCAAGCGTGACCTTTCGGGAGCTCGTGCAGATGATGGTTGATGCGGACTTGGAACGTGTGGGGAAGGAGTTGCGGGAAGTGCTGTTGTAGGCATACACAACGCAGCCGTTACCAGCCTGGGTGGCCGTGGGCTGGACCGAGCGAAGCGAGGGAAGGCCCGGAACTCTCGTTGAAACGCGCGAACAAGCTTGACCGTACAACTCTGCTGTCAGTTCCGTTGTGCAGGCTTGAGAATCTCTCGTAGTCGCTGCACAACGTCCGGATTCTCCTTTGCCAGGTTCTTCCCTTCGCCGGGATCACCCGAGAGATCAAACAGTTCCACTCCGCCGGACTCGGTGGTGATTTCTCTTTCGCCAGGCAACTCCGCCAGCCGCGCGGCGGAAAGTTCAACCGGCGCGATCAGCTTCCAGTTGCCGGAGATCACCCAGCGTGAAAGCAAACTTGGGGATGGATCGTCGATGCTCACGACGTCATGCGAGAAGATCTCGCCGACAATCGCGCCCCGTGAGATGGACTTTCCAACCAGAACAGGCGAAAGGTCCAATCCGGCCATCTCCGCTGTCGGCTCCAAACCGCATTGCGCCAGGATGGTGGGAGCCAGGTCGATGCTGGAGACCAACGTCTCTTCGTCCCGCTTGGGTGCAATCTTGCCCGGCCAGCGGAACATGATCGGCGTGCGGATACCTCCTTCGTATGGCGTGCGCTTGCTGCGTGGTGCGTAGCCGTTGGCGTTAGGCCGTTGAATCCAACCGTTGTCGGCAACAAACACAACCAGCGTGTTCTCGCTCAGACCGCGTTCGTCCAACCCATCGAGCAATTCGCCCACCGTTTCATCAAACCACTCGCACATAGCCCAATACTTGGCGATTGGCAATGTCGGCGCGAGATCGCGATACTTGTCCAGCAATCGTTGCGGTGGATTGTGGGGCGTGTGCGGTAAGAACGGCGCGTACCACACGAGCCAGGGTTTATCCTCGGCGGGTCCATCCCAAAAATCATAGACCGGCTGCAAACCCTGGCGACCAATCTTCAAGCCATCATCGCCATGCCGGCCGCCGCGCGA